>CAYJAO010000001.1:0-30573 GCA_964368355.1 uncultured Lachnospiraceae bacterium
AAGTTAGAAGTGGAAAATATGTCGATGACAGAAAGCTTTTTAGGAGTTGAAGAGGAAACAAGAAATGCTTCCAGAGAAGATTTCGAATATTTAATGACTAGTAAGACAGACAACGGGATCTTGTTAAGCTATTCAGACTCATTTCATGGACTTTTTGTTAAAGAAGGCACGCAATCAAATGAAATAATTACGGTAATGGCTAATGGTTTATTTTATGGCTTTGATTTCGATTTTTATTTTTTAACAATGAGTGCAGCAGAAATAGAAGCAATAGATGATAGTGCTATTTTAGAAGCCATGGAGTTTTATGCAAGTATCTTTTATGCAGATGGCTCGTTCGACGAGGTGACAAGCGACACAATTACCGAGATTTCAGACTTTGACTTGACAACTGCGGGGACATACACTGTAACAGTGACTTATGGTCCAGACAACAAGACGGCTGATTTTATAATAAAGGGCTTTATTAGTGAAGACGCCATGGAAGAATATGTAACAGATAACCTTTTAGGAGAAGATGTTCTACGAATTGATTATGAAGATAGAATTAACCACGTGGCAAAGGGAACAACTCTTCAGCAATGGATTGATTCATTCGCCACAAATGAAAGTAAATTAGAAGGGCCTTCATGTCCTGATGGCGTCGCTGTTACGGCAGATATGGTTTCTGGATTTGATACAAGCGAAGAGGGAACGGTAATTATTACGTTTAATTATTTGGATGAAATGGGTACTCTAGAATTAACCGTTTATGATCCAGAAAATATAAAATTTCGTTATTTAGAGATATCGCAAGATTATCGCATTGTAGAACAATACGCTACATATGCCCCTTGGAACACTAATTGGTCTTTATATACAAATGAAAAATCGAACAACTCGGCGTGGTACAATGAACCAAATGGTTTTGAGATGACTTACAAGATTGATGGAGTATCGAAAACTTTTGAAGAGATAGTAGCAACTGCTGGAGTAAAAAATGTAACATTTGTTATGACCCAGGAGTCAAGCGGTACTGTTTACGAGGTTAATAAAGCGATTTTTGTCTACGATAGTCAATTCAAAGCGGTGACGGAATGCGAGTTTGTGGTTGACGGCGAGACATTTACTATTAATAATGACGGGTCGTTAGATTTTACTGATGCAAAAATCAAACTTTGGTTTAATGGAAAAAACTCTGGTAGTGAGAATCTTGTTGAAGGTACAGATTATCAGTATATAGACATAACCAATGATATGGTTGTGAGTTTCATTGAAGTTGAAGAGAATGTAGCAAGTTATGTTATGATAGCGTATTCAACCGAAATTTCTGGAGTAGAATATGTTGCTGCAACATTTATTGCAAAGTAAATAAGCTAAACATTTATAAAAGAGAAGGGGACAACCCTTCTTTTTCTTCTTTTATTTTTGTTGCTTTTTGCTGTTTATGTGCTAAAATAAAGGCATGTTAAAGATATATTTTAATAATTTTTGGTGCTTGTATTTGAGAATAAAAATCTCAAGACTTTTTAATTGTGCATTAGATTTGAAATTGCAAGAATTAAAGGTTAATAAAAAAGACTTTCGATTTGAAGTTGATTTAAAATATGTTTCTGATAAAGAAATCAAAAATCTTAACAATGAATATCGTTCTGTAAACAAAGAAACGGACGTTCTTTCTTTTCCTATTATTGATTTTGCAAACGGCGAAAAGATAGTTGAAAAATATAATATGTTGGGAGACATTGTTATTTGTAAGGAAGTAGCAAAAAAACAGGCAAAAAAATACAGACATAGTGTTAAACGCGAGATTTGCTTTCTTGCATTGCACGGTTTCTTGCACTTGCTAGGTTATGACCACATTGAAAGTAAAGATGAAAAAGTTATGATGGCGATCGCAAAAAACATTTTAGAAAAGAATAAAATTTATAAATAGGAGTTAGTGTGAAAAAAGCGGGGTATGTTGCGGTTATAGGCAAAACAAATGCTGGGAAAAGCACATTGGTTAATAGACTGATAGGTCAAAAGATCAACATTGTTTCACCCAAGCCACAAACCACAAGAAATAATGTTTTGGGTGTATTGACGGATGGCGAAAGCCAAATGATTTTTATTGACACTCCCGGAATTCATAGAAGCGTAAATCAATTAGACAAATACATGAGCAAAAATGTGCGCTCAGCAAGCGAAGGAGCAGATATTATCGTATATTTGATTGATGGCAGTAAAAATTTTGACGATGAAGAAATAGCAAATATTGAAAATCTCGTTCAAAAAAACAGAGCCCATGTCATTCTCGCAGTCAGCAAATTAGATATCGTGAATAAAGAGAAATTGTTTGGAGAAATGACAAAATTAAATTCCCTTGGCGTGAAAGAAATTATTCCTATTTCTGCTGAAAAGAATAAAAATATTAATGAATTGAAGCAAAGCATAATCAAATTTTTGCCAGAGCAAGAATTCATTTTTCCAGAAGATGAAATTACAGATAAATCTATATCATTCTTGTGTGCAGAAATTGTGCGCGAAAAAGTGTTGAGATTTACTAATCAAGAAATCCCACACGGCGTTATGTGCCTTGTCACTCAGTTTGAAGAAAAGAAAAATATTACCCATGTTTCAGTTGATATTATTTGCGAAAAAGAGTCGCATAAGGCAATTATCATTGGGAAACAGGGAGATTCAATAAAGCGTATTGGAGCAAGTTCCAGAATAGATATGGAAAAATTGCTCGATACAAAAGTTATGTTAAATCTCTTTGTTAAAGTGGAAAAAGATTGGAGAAATAAGGTTTCGTTTTTAACTGATGGCTTTATTTAATATATAATAGATATATATAAGAACAAAAAATAAGGTTAAAATAATTGCAAATAAAGAATGTATATGTTAGAATGTGAATTATGAATTTACATTCTATTTTTACTAGGAGAGAAAATGAAAAAAGAAGTAGCAATGCCAGATTTGGCTGCAAATGAGGAGGAAATCTTAAAATTTTGGAGCGACAACCAAATTTTTAACAAATTAAAAGAACAGAATAAAAATTCTGGGGAATATTATGCATTTTTAGATGGTCCAATTACCGCAAATTATGTTATGGGTCTTCATCACGCTTGGAATAGATCATTAAAAGATATTATGTTAAAGTTTGCAGCATTAAATGGTCGCGATGCTCATTATCAAAACGGATTTGACGCTCATGGACTTCCTGTTGAACTTAGGGTTGAAAAAGAGTTGGGGCTTGATAGTAAAAAAGACATTGAAAAATATGGCATGGCAAATTTTATCGAACAATGTTTGAAAGTTGTTAAAAAATATTCTACAAAGATAACAGAACAATCCAAAAGGCTTGGGCAGTGGATGGATTGGGAAAATTCTTACTACACTAATTCAGACGAAAATATAACGGCCATATGGCATTTTTTGAAAATTTGTAAAGAGAAAGGCTGGATTGCTGAAAAATATAGACCAACACCATGGTGCACAAGATGCGGAACGGCACTTAGTGAACATGAAATGAGCGATGCTGATGCGTATAAAGAAGTTGAACACGCCGCTGTTTTCTTCAAACTTCCAATTTTAAATAGCAATAATAGCGTGGTTGTTTGGACGACAACTCCTTGGACGTTGTCGTCAAATGTTGCAGTTGCCGTCAACCCAGCATTTAAATATTCAATTTGTAAAGTGCAAAGCGATTCAAGAAACTTGATTGTATGTTCTGATATGCTGAAAGTTTTGAAAGGTGATTTGATTTCTGTTGAGCAAGAAGTTTATGGTAAAGATTTAGTTGGATTAGAATATGAAAGTTGTTTTCCAGAATTTGCACCACAAAATTTTGCTCATAAAATTGTTGCTTGGGATGCTGTTGATTCTGTTGAGGGCTCTGGGCTCGTCCACATTGCTCCTGGTTGCGGAGCAGAAGACTTTGATTTAGGCCAATCAATTGGCTTGCCAAACATTATGCCTATTGATGAGGCTGGAAATTTCTATGAAGGATTTGGTTTCTTGACTGGCAAAAATGCAAACGAAGTTGCTGATGAAGTTTTTGAAGAACTTAAAAAAAGAAATAAACTCTATTACACACACAAATATAAACATCGCTATCCACATTGCTGGAGGTGTAAAAATCCAGTTTTATTTAGGCTTGTAAAGAACTGGGTTATCAAGATGGATGAAATTAGACCAGAACTTATCAAAGTAATTGATGATGTTGAGTTTCAACCCGACTTTATGAAAAAGAGAATGCTAGATTGGTTGGAAAATATGGGGGATTGGTCCATTTCCAGAAAAAGATATTATGGCATTCCTCTTCCTTTCTATAATTGCCCACACTGTGGAGAATTGACAGTTGTTGGAAGTTTGGAAGAACTTGAAAAATTGTCAAGCAAAGAAGAAGTTGAGTCGCTTCCTCATCTCCATAGACCATACATTGATAAAATTAAAATAACATGCCCACACTGCGGTGAAAAAGTTGAAAGAATCCCAGAAGTTGGAGATTGCTGGCTTGATGCTGGAATAACACCATTTTCAACGAAAAAATATTTTACAGACAGAGAGTTTTTCAACAAAAATTTCCCAATCGAAGTGGTTTTAGAAGGTAAAGAACAAGTTAGACTTTGGTTCTATTCGCTTTTGGTTATGAGTGTCGCAATAACTGGCAAAGCACCATATAAAAAGGTCGTTTGCACGGCAATGCTTTTGGATAGAAACGGAGATAAATTATCCAAATCAAGCCCTAATAACATTCCAATTGATGAAGCGTTTGAAAAGATTGGCGCAGACATTATTCGCTACATGTTCTCATCAAATAATATGATGTCCGATGTTAGATTTTCATTTGATTTGACGGACGAAATAAGAAGAAAATTGTTAGCATTCTGGAACAATTATGTTTTCTTTAACACATACGCGGTTTTAGATAATCCTAAAATCGAAGGGTACGTTCCAGATGAAAACACACTTGATTTAACAGACAAATGGCTACTTGCAAAAACAAATGAGTTTGTAAAAAATTCAGCTGAAAATTATAAAAATCAAAGATTTTATGCTGTAGCGGCAGATTTTGAAGAATTTGTTGATGAATTATCAAATTGGTACATCCGTGTTAACAGAAGAAGATTTTGGAAATCAGATGACGAGCAAGATAAATTAAACGCATATTATTCGCTTTATACAGCGCTTAAAAAAATATGCCAAATTATGAGTCCAATCATCCCATTTTTAACCGAATATATTTGGCAAAACATGACAAGGGCTCTTGAACCTAATGAAAAAGAGAGTATATTCCTTGCAAAATTCCCATCTTGCACCGAGAAAAATAAATGGCAAAATTTGATTGCTGAAACTGAAGAAGTTAGAGATATCATTACTATCGCGCAAAGGCTTAGAAATGAAAAGCAAATTAAAATCAAGCAGCCATTAAAGACGATGTATTTAGTTGCTAACAAGTTGGCAGATAAAGCTTCGAAAGATTTTGAAGAGATTATCAAAGACGAGTTGAATGTCAAAGAAATAGTATTTGAGAAAGACAACAATAAATTTAACGATGCTTATCTTTCAGTTAATTTTAAGACAGCCGGGGCAGTTTTGAAAGGTGATGTACAAAAAGTTAAGAACCTTTTAGCAGAAGTTGGCGAAATTGAAATGAAAGCACTTGTAAAACTTTACAAAAGTGGCAAGATTTCAATAGCCGGATTTAAAGATTTAGACAGTAGTTTGTTTGTATTGAATTACAAAGCAAAAGAAGATTATGTTATCGCTACAGAGAATGAAAAGACTGTCGTACTCGATATTACAATAGATAATAATTTGTTATTGGAAGGGCTTTCACGCGAACTTATTAGACAAATTCAAGTTATGAGAAAGGAAGCAAACTTCAAAGTCGAAGATAGAATCATAATTGCTTTAAATACTGAGAGTGAAATATTAAATGCTGTAATTTCAAAATATTTAGACAGAATAAAAGCAGAAGTTTTGGCAAAGGAAGTAGCCTCAGAAATTAAAAAGCCAACCATTAAAACAACATGTGAAATTAGTGAAGAAAACATAACAATTTCGTTAAAAAACTAAAAGAGAGAAGAATGAAAGTAAATACTGAGTGGAAAGATTATGAAGTCATCGCTACTGGCAATGGCGAAAAACTTGAAAGATGGGGAAGTGTGAAATTACTTCGCCCAGACCCTCAAGTGATTTGGCCTGCTCAATTTTCTCTTGAAAAAGAAAAAGGATTGAATGCTCGCTATATTCGCGAGTCAACTGGTGGCGGGTATTGGGAGAATATCACAACTATACCAAACGAATGGGTTGTGGGTTGGAGAGACCTTAAATTCAAAGTAAAGCCTATGGGGTTTAAACATACTGGATTATTCCCAGAGCAGGCAGTAAATTGGACGCAAATGATCGATATGATTAAAAAAGCAAAGCGATCGGTGAAGGTACTAAATTTATTTGCTTACACTGGCGGAGCGACAGTTGCGTGTGCATCTGCAGGAGCAAGCGTCACACATATTGATTCAAGCAAAGGAATGGTTGAAAGGGCAAAGGAAAACCTGTCAATTTCAGGTTTTAAAGATGCTTCTGTAAGGTTTATTATAGATGACTGTAAAAAGTTTGTAGAACGCGAAATTCGAAGAGGAAACACCTATGATGCGATAATTATGGATCCACCTTCTTATGGGCGCGGACCAAGTGGCGAAATTTGGAAGATAGAAGATAATCTGTTTGAATTTGTTGAACTATGCTATAAGGTCCTATCAGACAAACCCTTGTTTGTTTTAATAAATTCGTATACAACTGGTTTACAGCCACAAGTAATCAAAAATATCTTAGCGCTTATCACAGATAAAAAATTTAAAGACAAAAAATACGAGTGTGAAGCGTATGAAGTTGGGCTTCCAACTAATGAAAAAATCATTTTACCATGTGGCGCAAGTGGTATAGTTAAATTTTAAGAGGTAGAAATGGAAAGGGTTGAAGATTTGCAAGTTATTTATGAAGATAATCATGTTATAGTCGTGATTAAGCCTCAAAATATTCCTACACAAAAAGATGAAACAGAAGATCTCGATATGCTTACTATGGTAAAGGATTATATCAAAGTTAAATATAATAAACCGGGTAACGTTTACGTTGGCTTGGTGCACAGATTAGACAGACCTACGGGCGGATTATTGGTATTTGCAAAGACTTCAAAAGCCGCTTCTCGTTTAAGCGAGCAAATACAAAATGGTGAATTTGACAAAAGATATCTTACGGTTGTAGAGGGGCCTTTGAATGAAAAAACAAAGCATTTACAACACTATCTTAAAAAAGATGAAAAGACTAATACTGTAAAAATTGTTCCAATGAGTGAAAGTGGAGCAAAGAAGGCGGAGTTAATATACAATGTTTTAGATGTATATAATGAATACGTAGAAGTTCAAAGAAAAGCAATAAAAAAAGTTAGAATAAATGTGCATGAAGACTTAACTCAAGAAGAAAACAACGAGATTTTTACCGATAAAGTAGTAACAAAAACTTTGACATTGGCGGAAGTTAAATTGTTAACGGGAAGAAGCCACCAAATTAGAGTGCAGATGGCTAGTTTGAAAGCACCCGTTTTTGGCGATGTGAAATATGGCAATACTAAGGCTGAAAATACTAAAAATCTTGCATTGTGGGCATATGAACTTACATTTACGCATCCTACAACGAAAAGGAAGATGAGCTTTAAAGTTCTGCCAGATACAGAAAAAGAACCTTGGAATAAATTTAATTTCAATAAAATATAAGAGGGGTCGCTATGAAGAAGAGAAGTGAAATTGAAGAAAGATATAAGTGGGATTTGACTGAGTATTTTAAAGATGACGAGGCTTTTAAAACTGAGTTTGAATTTTTGAAAACCCAAATTCACGCACTAGATGGCTTTCGTGGCAAATTGAAAGATGTTAAAAATATTATTGATTGTCTTACTTTAGGTGAAGAATTGAATAAACGCCTAGAAATTCTTGGCGTATATGCAAGTTTAAAAACTTGTGAAGATACAGCAAATCCTTTCTATCAAGAACGCTTAACACAAGTTGGCACATTGGGAAGTGAGTTTGGGACTCAGACCGCTTTCGTTGGAGTGGAACTTAAAAAATTATCAGATGCAACTTTGAAAAAATTACAAAAAGAAACGCAGTTTCCAAATTTATTTAAAAGTATTTTAAGGAATAAAAAGCATATTCTTTCAGAAAAAGAAGAAAAAATTTTGTCGATGAGTGGCAATATGGCTGGAGGATTTTCTAACAATTTTTCTCTCTTTGATGATGCTGATTTAAAATTCCCAAAAGTTAAAGATAGCCAAAACAAAAGTCACGAGCTAAATCATTCCACATACATGCAACTTTTGCAGAACAAAGACAGAACTTTAAGAAAGAATACTTTAAAAAAATATCACGAAGAATATGGAAAATTTAATAACTTTCTCGGCTCAAATTACATTTCTAATGTGAAAAAAAATGTATTCTATGCCCGCTCGTCAAAATATAAAAACTGTTTAGATAAATCAATTTATTTGGAAGAAGCAAGCCGAAAGGTTTATGATACCTTGCTTGAAGCAATAAATGAAAATCTCCCAGTATTATATCAATATTTTGAAGTGAAGAGAAAAAGTCAAGGGTTTGATGAATTTGCAATATATGATCAATTTGTTAGAGAAAAAAATGTCACAAAAAAATATACCTTTAACGAAGCGATAGACATAATAAAACAAGCCACATCAGTGCTTGGCAAAGAATATACAAAATTATTAGAGAGAGCAGTTGAAGAGCGTTGGATTGATATCTACTCAAATGAGAATAAAGATAGTGGAGCATTTTCTTCTGGTGCGTATGGGAAACACCCCGTTGTGCTCACAAATTTTGTAGGAGACACGCGCAGCCTTTTCACTCTTGCGCACGAATTGGGACATTGCTTGCATACGTATTATTCTGACGCAAATCAAAATTATGATCAAGCAGGTTATACGATTTTTGTTGCAGAAGTCGCAAGCATTGTTAACGAAATGTTATTGTTAAAATATTTGCAAAAAAATACTAAAAATAATTCAGAAAAAATATATTATTATGATTATTTTTTAAATGAATTTAAGAGCACTGTCTTTAGACAAACAATGTTTTCTGAATTTGAACAATTTGCTCATGAAACATTTGAAAAAGGCGAGCCAATTTCTTCGGAAATATTAAATAATTTTTATTTTAATTTAAATAAAAAATATTTTGGAAAAAATGTTAAATTAATTCCTGCAATAAAATACGAATGGTCGCGTATACCACACTTCTACAGGGCGTTCTATGTTTACAAGTACGCCATTGGTATGATCAGTGCACTCTATCTAGTCGACAATATAATTCTTACCATGCCGGAAAAATATTTAAACTTTTTAAAGAGCGGAAGCACAAAGCCGCCAGTGGAATTATTGTTTAATGCTGGCGTAGATTTAAATAATAAGAAAACATTTAATATTGCATTTAATTCAGTAAAAGAAATATTAAATAAATGGGAGAAAATAATTAAATAAACAATTATATTTAATTGTTTTAAGAATAAATATTATTATATACTGGAAAAGGTTTGACCCACAATTTGACCCACAATTTTAATCAAAAATAGGTTATTTTAAGGTGCCTATGGAAAAACAAAAAAAAGGCTACATAGCCTTTAAATACTGATGGTGCGGACGCCGGGACTTGAACCCGGACAGAGTTACCTACAAGATCCTTAGTCTTGCGCGTCTGCCAATTCCGCCACGACCGCACGTTTTCATTTGTTCCCCACTATATTCTTCGTTGCAAGACGTAAGCATCTTGTACTGCATTTGCGAAAAGCAACATTAACAATTATATATATAATTTGTTTAGCGTGATGCTTTTCTTAATCCGGGCTTTTGCTATGCAACGCCCGTTGTCGCTAAAAACTTGCCCATTGGGGCAACTTTTCTTAACGCTCCAACCCTTAGTCTTGCGCGTCTGCCAATTCCGCCACGACCGCACATGTGTAAACCTTAAATAATTGGCATAACTTTAAGATTGTTGCTTTTTCAAGCATGTGTAATATACCATACAAACTGTATACTGTCAACTAATTTTAAAAAAATCTTATATTTTTAATAAAAAAATCATGTCTACATTATATAATTCATCATCTATTAATAATGGCGATTTGTTTGATTGATAGAATTAATAAAATATATCATTAAGATATGATTAATGCTTTATTTAAATCCTAAACTTATTAATAATGCCATATTCACGCTTCTCATTTTTGCGACATCAAGTTCGGAGATTTTTTCTTGCAATCTACGCTTGTCCAGCGTCCTTACTTGTTCCAATAATATAACACTATCTCTTGGCAGATTGTAATCAATAGCGCATAATTCAACATGTGTTGGTATCTTTGCTTTGCTTAATTGGCTTGTTATTGCCGCAACAATTACCGTCGGGCTGTATTTATTTCCCACATCATTTTGGATAATTAAAACTGGACGAACGCCACCTTGCTCACTCCCCACAACTGGACTGAGATCGGCATAGTATATTTCTCCACGTTTAATTTGATTCTCCAAATTTTAAATCCTTTTCGTAATTTAGGTAGTTCAGTTCGATATTGTCGTAATCTTCAAGTTCTTTCATTGCTCGCAAATAAGCGGGGCATAGGTAAGCATCTCGTACTAAACTATCCTTCACTGTCATATTATGCAAATCATCTCTATATTCGTTCAGGGTTGAAGAAGGTAACTTTAATAATTCTTCGTTGTATTTTCCCCAATTTATTTCATTAGTTTTATTATTCTTTTTGCTCATAAATTATCTCCCAAAATATATTTTTTAAACTTATGTATAAATAGAGTGCGAAAAAAAAGAAAGTTTATACAAAACTTTAATTAATATCGTATCGTTTGCAATTATATTAGACTAAGGTTAATTATATTGTTTGCTTTGTGACATGCTAATTGTCACAACAGCGTACTACATTTTTAAAAAAATGGGAGGCAAATACTTCAGTGCTGAGATATTTACTCGATAAAGTTTGAAGATAAATAAAAAAAGAGTTTACTAACTCTCTTAATCTAACTGGCAGGCGAGGTAGGAATCGAACCCACATCAATGGTTTTGGAGACCATAGTTCTGCCGTTGAACTACTCGCCTATATCTATGCTTAAAAGCATAGAAAATATATCATATACACTAAATAATGTCAATTGTTATTTATTATTATCTTTTGTATTTTTTTGATTTGATTTGTTTTCTTTTTTATCAACAGCAATTTTTGGTTTTTTCTCTGCGCGGTTTTTATCACTTTTTGTTTTTCCAAGAGAAACGGTAATTTTGTTTCCTTCATATTTTATGTTATTTGCAATAAGTCTGAGATTAAAATATTCGTTTGGATTAATTCCACGCTTTTTTTTCTTGTAATCTCTGACAAGAATGTATATTAATAATGCAAAACCTATACAAGCAGAGATAATGCTAGTTAACTGAGAGAAGGGCAGAGAACCTATTAACATTTGGTCAGTACGGAAAGTTTCAATGACAGAACGCACAACACCATACCACATCAAATAGCCAGATAATATAAGCCCGCGTTTTTTGGATTTGTAAAGTAAGAATACTAATACAGCAAAACCAATTGTATTTAAAATGGCTTCATACAAGAATGTTGCAAGGAAAAAATGCCCGTTGATTTCCACAGAGAAAGGCAAGCCAAAATATTTTGGATCAAATATTTCCCAGCCATGTGCTTCTTTATTGATGAAGTTTCCCCAACGGCCAGTACTTTGTGCTAAGATTAGCGCAGGGGCAATAACATCGCAGACTGAAAGGAAATCTTTTTTGTGTATAAGGCAGCATAGTGTAACGCCAATTGCGCCACCTATAACGCCACCCCAAATAGACATTCCACCTTCCCAAATTTTAAAAGCATCAACAAATGAATATGTTATTCCGCTAGGATTGAATAGAACATAGAAAACTCTTGCTCCAATAACCGCAAAGGGCAGAGTGTACAAAGCAACGGTTAAAAGGTCGGTGCTTTTTAATGCTCTACGTTTTGCAAAGAAATAGCAAAGGACAACTCCTAATGCCATAGAACACGCCATAATTAAGCCGTACCAAGCGACATGTACATTTCCAATATAGAAACCGGGATTCACTGATAAAAAATTCATAAGTCTATTGTTGCACTTTTTTATTGTTTTTGCAAATAAAAAATCACTATTTCAAATAGTGATTTTTTTAGATGAGATATTCATTATTCCATTGCTTTCCCACCGCCTATTGAACTATCGTGAGGTGGTTTTGATAGTTCGGAAGGTGCTACTTCAATTTCATGAGAAAGGCTAGAAGATGTAGAGGCTGCCGGTGCTGGTGTGTTAGTAGAGTCATCAATTAACCTATTGATAAAAGTTTCTGCTACGCTAGGCTTTTTGATAAACTTTTGCGCTGTATTTAGATATAGATTTTGTGCTGTTAAGAGAGATTCTAGTTCTAGATCGGTACTATAATTTGTACTTGTTGTTTTGGTTGTACTTCTGGTGCAGTGGGCTGCTCTTGTTATTGTGACTCGCGAAACAATTTCAATTGATTTATCGTCTTTTTGAGTCACTGTTGGAAGTGCTCTTATAATATTTGCTTCAATGTATTTCATTGCTTCTGCATTATCAAATCCGGCAGATATTGTGTGGGATTTTTCGTTTTCCCCTTGCCCATTTACAAATGTTACAGTCAAATAATGTGTTTCTTTTTCTAATGCAGGGTACATTGTGCTTACTTCATCAAAATACATTTCTATATTCTTCTTAAGCTTTTTATTTTCTAATTCTGCAAGTGATACGAATCTTTCAGGGAAAAGTGGAATAATACCATCAACTCCGTTTACAAAGATCTGATTATTTTTGCCGTAGTATCTTGAATCATTAGGAAATTCAACAGCTTTCAATAGATTCACAGATTGATTTGATAAACAAGTTGCCCTGCTTGTCCTTTCGCTTAAACTTGATCTTGCGTAACGATTGAGCCCTCTCATCAAATTCAAATAATTTTTTTGATTTAATCCAAGAGTATTGTCAGCAAAATATTGCTTATTTGCGCTAAAGAATTTATTTGCCGACCAAACTGCGCGTCGAGAATAAGTTCTTAAAAATTGCATCTTTTGCTCATTGGTTATTTTTTGCCCAGCAGTGGTTATTGCATAAACTTTTTTTTCAAGAGCATTAAGACGTTTTTTGTTTATATTTATCGAAGGGCTATTCAAATATTTGTTGTTACCTAAACGATAATTTGCGCGGAAAGTATCTAATCTTTTAATAGTATCATTCTTTCTATTTAATGCTTTTTGCTTGAGAGCCTTAGCGTTTGTTGCTTTTTTTACAATTCTGTTTGCCACTCTGGATAAGCGTCTTGCTGACCAAGTTTTCTTATTGCCAGTTGCTAATCTTGTTCCTGCAATTCTCATACCGCGACCTCTTGACAGTCCTCTTTTTGCAATTAAAGCAGCTGCGCCGGCAGCAATCGCTGCGACCGCTGCAAGACTAGCGATTATACTATATGTCTTTGCTTGAGAATTTTCCGAATTTGCAGGTGTTGGAACAATAAAATCATCTTTTGGAGCAGGATTGTCTTCAGAAGGTTTGTTGTCACCTGCATTTAAATCGTCAATATTTTGTTTTGCATTGGAAAATACAGTATAAGCCCTGAGCCAGTAATTCATATCCGTTGCAAACTGGGGATTATTTAATTGTATAATGTAATTCGCTATCGAGTTATTATTTGGGTTGGCGATTGCGTCATCTAACAATGCTTTCACTTCTTCTTTTGTATCAAAATCGTTTATAAGAAGGTTGAATTCGGGATCATTTTCAGCGGCGCTTAATAAAACATTTTGTGCGTTTAACACTGCCATATCGACCCATTCATCTGGAGTCTTTTGGGTATATTCAATTTCATTAATTTCGCTGTTTGTTTCAGTTAAACTCTCGTCTATTCTATCAAGGATTGCGGAAATAGAATCGGAAACCGAAGCATCTTTTTCAGTTTCTTCTGCTTGATTTTCCTCTGCAATAGCATAAGTATCTTTTTCAGTTATGGAATAACCGTTCATAGCATACTTTGGGCCGACTTCTACAGATGTCGAATATGTGGTTTTTGCACCAGCACTTATCGCGTCTTTAACTTCTGCTGGCGATATTTCTTTGTTAGCATTCCTAGCAGCATTTGCACTAATAACACCGATCGCAAGAGCTATAAAACTACCACTCAATGCTGTACCTGTCTTTATAATTCGTTTTTTATCCATTTTTTCTCCTTATCTTTAAGGTTTTTCTTTTAATTCGATTTATTATAACCTAGGCGGATTTGTTTGTCAATAGTAAATTCAAAATTTTTCTTTTATACATATTATTATATATAAATATCTTAAAACCATAAAATATAATAGGGAATTTTTGGTCAAAAATTCGAATAAAGAACATAAAAGAAAATCGTCTCAAACGCAGTGTTTTATTTTTAAAAAAATCGAAAAATTTTTCAAAAAACAGTTGACAAGATGTTTTGTTTAGTGTAATATATCCATGCTGACTAGCAGGGTTTGACATGTAAGGTTACTTATTTAGACTAATGCGAGCGTCTAAGAAGAGAATTTACATTGACAAGTTTCAACAAGATTGAAGCGTCCCCGCAAAAAAAGCGAATTTTTTTTGGCTAACAGCATGATACACACGGAATAGTTGTAGAGACTCGATTGAAGTTAAGTCAACGATATGTTGAAACTGGTTTTAAGCGAGTTAAAATTATGTAAAGTGGCTATCAATAAAGGGGAAAATTAGTATAAGACAGGAGGATATAAAATAATGGCATCGCAAAAAATCAGAATTAAATTAAAAGCCTATGACCACGTTTTACTTGATTTGGCTTGTGCAAAAATAATTGACACAGCAAACAAGAATGGTTCAAAAGTCGCTGGGCCTATTCCACTTCCAACAGATAGAGAAGTGGTCACAGTCATTCGTTCACCACATAAACACAAAGACAGCCGTGAGCAATTTGAATGCAAAACGCACAAAAGAATGATTGACATATATAGTCCAACACAAAAAGCGGTTGATTCTCTTATGAGATTAGATTTGCCAGCAGGTGTTGACGTAAATATTAAATTATAAGGAGAGAAGATATAAAATATGAAAAAAGCAATCTTAGGTAAGAAACTCGGCATGACACAGATCTTCACACCCGACGGTTTAGTAATACCAGTCACAGTTGTTGAAGCAGGTCCATGTTTCGTAGTACAAAAGAAAACAAACGAAAAAGATGGTTATAGCGCATTAGTTGTTGCTTACAACCAAACAAAAGAATCTCGTTTAAATAAAGCGCAACTTGGAATATTGAAAAAAGCCAATGTTGCACCAGCAAAAGTTTTAAGAGAATTCAAATTTGAAAATGTTGCAGATTATGAAATAGGCAATGAAATTAAAGCAGACATATTTAATGAAAACGATATAGTCGACATTTCTGGAACTTCACGTGGTCGTGGATTTACAGGAAATATTCAAAGATGGAACACACACAGACTAAAAATGACGCACGGTGTGGGCCCTGTTCATAGAGAAGTTGGTTCTATGGGCGCAAACAGTACGCCATCGAGAGTTTTCAAAAACAAGAAAATGCCAGGTCACTATGGCTCAGAAGCAGTGACAATTCAAAATCTTGAAGTTGTTAAGGTTGACGCGGACAGAAACATTCTTTTAATTAAAGGTTGCGTCCCAGGTCCTAAAGGGTCAATAGTAACAATAAGAGAAGCAGTAAAGGCTTAAGGAGGAAAGAGTTATGGCAAACACAGCAAAATTATTTAACATGACCGCAGAAGAAGTTGGCAAATTAAATCTTTCAGACAACCTTTTCGCAGTAGAATACAATGAGCCTCTTATCCACGAAGTTGTTGTTGCTTACAATGCAAACCAAAGACAAGGTTCAAAATCAACATTAACCCGTTCAGAAGTTAGAGGACATGCAAAAAAACCATATAAACAAAAACATACAGGTAGAGCAAGACATGGTTCAACAAAATCACCAGAATACAAAGGTGGCGGCGTTGTTTTTGCTCCAAAACCACGTGATTTTTCAAAGAAACTTAATAAACAAGTTAGAAAAATTGCATTTGCATCAGCATTAAGTGAAAAATTAAGACAAAACGAAATTGTTTTTATTGATGAATTTAAACTTGCTGAAGCAAAAACACACGAAGTTGTTAAGTTCTTAGATGCTTTCAAGCTTGATAAGACAGTTATTATTGTCACAGACAAGAAAAATGAAGAAGCGCTTAGAGCAGCGGGCAATCTTCAAAACGTTGAAATTCAAATTGCAGAACTTTTATCGACATACGATGTTGTCGCAAACAATAAAGTTGTTATGACAAAAGAAGCAGTTAAATCATTAGAGGAGGCATACAATTAATGAACGCATACGACATTATTAAAAAACCTCTTTTATCAGAAAAGAGTTACGCCAAAATTAGCGAAAAGATTTACACATTTGTAGTTGATAAAAATGCTACAAAAATTGATGTAAGAAAAGCAGTTGAAGAAATGTTCAAAGTTAGCGTTGAAAAAGTTAATATTATCAATGTTAAAGGACATGAAAAAACACAAAATACAAAGAAAGGAAGAAGCGTTGGTAGAACAAGCGATTACAAAAAAGCAATCGTCACATTGAAAAAAGATTCAAAACCAATTGCATTCTTCGAAAGCTTATCTTAAGGTAAAAGGAGATTAAAGAAATGGCTATAAGAAAAAGCAATCCAACCAGTGACGGCCGCAGATTTTATTCTTCTGCAACCTTTGAAGAAGTGACAACAAACAAACCAGAAAAAAGTTTGCTTGTATCAAAGAAAAAATTTGCTGGCAGAAATGCACAAGGGAAAATAACAGTTCGTCATAATGGCGGCGGAAACAGACAAAAATATAGGATCATCGATTTCAGAAGAAATAAAGATGGTGTATCTGCAAAAGTTGCATCAATTGAATATGACCCAAACAGAACGGCATATATTGCACTTTTACACTATGCTGATGGTGAAAAACGATATATTCTTGCACCTATCGGATTAAATGTAGGCGATGTTGTTATGTCTGGAGCAGAAGCAGAAATCAAAGTCGGAAACTCACTTCCACTTGAAAACATCCCAGTTGGTTCAGTTGTTCACAACATTGAAATGCAACCCGGGAAAGGTGGACAATTAGCAAGAAGTGCCGGTGTAGAAGTTCAACTCATGGCTAAGGAAGGCAGATATGCAACACTTAAAATGCCAAGTGGAGAAATGAGAAAAATTCTCGCAACATGCAGAGCGACAATTGGACAAGTAGGAAATATTGATCATGAGTTAATTTCTCTCGGTAAAGCAGGAAGAAAAAGGCACATGGGAGTAAGACCATCAGTTCGTGGTGTTGTTATGAACCCTAATGATCACCCACACGGCGGTGGTGAAGGCAAGAGCCCAGTTGGCATGAAATCACCAGTGACACCATGGGGCAAACCAGCTCTTGGTTTCAAGACAAGAAAGAAAAATAAAGCATCTAACAAGTTAATTGTTAAGAGAAAGAAGTAGGAGAGGAATATGAGTAGATCGTTAAAGAAAAAACCTTATGTTTTAGATAGACTTTTAAAAAGAGTTGAAGAGAACAATGCTTCTGGGAACAAGAAACCTATCAAGACATGGTCAAGAGCATCGGTTATTTACCCAGAATTTGTTGGAACTACATTTGCTGTTTACAACGGTAAAAAACATGTTCCTGTATACTGCACAGCTGAAATGATTGGGCATAAACTTGGTGAGTTTGCTCCAACAAGAAACTTTAAAGGCCATGCAGGTCAGAAAAAGTCGGGCGGCTCTGTTGCTGCAATAAAAACAAAAAAGTAGGAGGAAGATAAATGGCTACAAGAATTAGAGAAAAAGCTGAAGCAATAAGAGCAAATAAAGATAATCGTCCTTTTGCTAAAGTTAAATATGTTAGAATGAGTCCTTCAAAAGTTAGAATTGTTCTTGATTTAGTTAGAGGGAAAAGAGCTGAAGAAGCAGTTGCTATTTTAGAAAATTCACCTCAATCAGCAGCAGAAGTATGTGCAAAACTTTTAAAGTCTGCAATTGCCAATGCTGAAAACAATAAAGGGCTTAATAGAGCAGATCTTTATGTTGCAGAAGCCTATGCTTGCCCAGGACCAACAATGAAAAGATTGAACATCAGAGCGCGTGGTAGAGCAGATAGAATGTTAAAAAGAACAAGCCATATTACAATTGTGCTTGATGTAAAAGAGTAGGAGGTCAAGATGGGACAAAAAGTTAGTCCAATTGGACTTAGAATAGGCGTTAATAAAAACTGGGAATCATCTTGGTATGCAAACAAAAGAGATTTTGCTAAAAACATCAAAGAAGATGATGATATCAGAAAATTTATTAAGAAAAAATACTATAATTCAGCAATTTCAAGTATAGAAATTGAAAGAACGGCTACAAAAGTAGTTGTCACACTCAACACAGGGCGTCCTGGCATGCTTATTGGCACGAAAGGTTCTGGCGTTGAAGAAATCAAAAAAGAACTCGCAAAAATGGTCGGAGCAAAAACATTATTTGTTAATGTTAAAGAAGTTAAAAAACCAGATTTAGATGCAGTATTAGTTGCAGAAAGCATTGCGCAACAACTTGAAAAACGTGTCACATTTAGAAGAGCATTAAAACAAGCAATTCAACGCGTTATGAAATCAGGCGCTAAGGGATGTAAAGTCCAAGTTAGTGGAGTTGTCGATGGTGCTAATACCATTGCAAGAACTGAAAATTATATGGAAGGTTCACTTCCACTTCATACACTTAGAGCAGATGTAGATTATGGTGTAGCAGCAGCCTATACCAACTATGGGAAACTCGGTGTAAAATGCTGGATCTACAAAGGAGAAATCTTTGGTAAGAAAACAGTAGATAACAAAGGAGGTATAAACTAATGTTAATGCCTAAAAGAGTTAAGAGAAGGCGTGTTCATAGAGGCAGAATGACAGGAGTTGCTACAAGAGGAAACAAACTTGCTTACGGCGAATTTGGACTTGCAACAACAGAGCCATGCTGGATCAAATCAAATCAAATTGAAGCAGCACGTATTGCTATAACACGTTATACAAAAAGAGGCGGACAAGTTTGGATTAATATATTCCCAGACAAGCCTGTCACAAAGAAACCTGCTGAAACAAGAATGGGTAGTGGTAAAGGTTCACCAGAATTCTGGGTTGCGGTTGTAAAACCGGGCAGAGTTTTGTTTGAAATCGCAGGAGTATCTGAGGAGATTGCAAGAGAAGCATTAAGACTCGGTTCACACAAGTTACCATGCAAAACCAAAATTATTAAGAAGCAGGAAGAAACCATAGTAGAAGGTGGTGCTGTATGAAAATAAAAGATATTAAAAGTTTAACAATTGAAGAATTAATTACAAAAGAACAGGAATTAAAAACTGAACTTTTCAACCTTAGATTCTCACACGCAACAGGAAATTTGGCTAACCCAATGCAACTTCACAATGTTAAAAAAGAAATTGCAAAGGTTAAAACAATAATCCGTGAAAGAGAATTAAAAAAGGTTAATGGGTAAGGAGAGACGATATGGAAAAAGAAGTTAGAAATAATAGACCAACAAAGATCGGCGTTGTAGTAAGTGCTGGGAAAATGGATAAAACCATTGTTGTCGCAATTGTTGAAAATAAAAAACACCCAATCTACAAGAAAGTTGTTAAAGTAACAAAAAAATATAAAGTTCACGATGAAGAGAACGTTTGCGGATTAGGCGACACTATCGAAATGATGGAAACACGCCCAATAAGCAAAGATAAATATAATCGTTTAGTCAAAATCGTTGAGAAAGCAAAGTAGGAGGTAGAGAAATGGTACAACCACAAACAAGATTAAAAGTTGCCGATAACACAGGCGCTAAACAAATCATGTGTATCCGTGTTCTTGGTGGGTCATTTAGACGTAGCGGGAACATTGGCGATGTAATTGTTGCATCAGTAAAATCTGCCATCCCAGGTGGAGTAGTTAAAAAGGGTGATGTTGTTAAAGCAGTTATTGTTAGAACATCAAAAGGACTTCGTAGACAAGATGGCTCACACATTCGCTTTGATGATAATGCAGCAGTTATAATTGATAACCAAAAACAACCAAAAGGAACGCGTATTTTCGGGCCTATAGCGAGAGAACTTCGTGATAAAAACTACATGAAGATTATCTCACTTGCACCGGAAGTATTATAGGAGGAGAAGCCGAGTATGGAAATTAAAAAAGGTGATAGCGTAGTAATAATCGCTGGAAAAGACAAAGGTAAGAAAGGCAAAGTTTTAGAAATTTCTCCTAAAACCTCAAAGATTATTGTTGAAGGTGTAAATATTGCTTCAAAACATAAAAAACCACGTTCAGCACAAGACAAAGGTGGAATCATAAAACAAACAAATCCTATTGAAGGTTCAAACGCGATGGTAGTTTGCCCAGACTGTGGAAAGGCTACAAGAATTGCTCATAAGGAAGTTGATGGTAAAAAAGCACGTATTTGTAAGAAATGCGGAGCAAGCTTAGATAAATCATTAGTAAAAGCAGTTAAAAAAGAAACAAAAACTGCAAAAACAGAAGAAAAGTCGGCTAAACCAGCAGTTGGAAAAGCGCCAGCAGTTAAAAAGACAACTACAGCGAAGAAAACAACCGCTAGTAAGGCAAGTAAAGCAGAATAAGGAGGAATGATTATGGCTAATAGATTAAATGAAACATATAAAAAAGAAATAGTTCCCGAACTTATGAAGCTTCACGGCTACAAGAACATTAACGAAGTTCCAAAACTTGATAAAATCATATTAAATATGGGGCTCGGCGATGTAAAAGATAATTCAAAAAGTTTTGGAATAGCAATTGATGAATTGGCAGTAATTTCTGGTCAAAAACCAGTTGCTACAAAAGCCAAGAAAGCCATTTCAAACTTTAAGGTTAGAGAAGGAATGAAAATTGGTGCTAAAGTGACACTTAGAGGCGACAGAATGTACGAGTTTTTAGATAGACTTATTTCAATCGCGCTTCCAAGAGTTAGAGATTTTAGAGGGGTTTCAAGAAAATCATTTGATGGACATGGAAACTATGCACTTGGAATCAAAGAACAACTTATTTTCCCTGAAATTAACTATGATAAGATTGAAAAGATCAGAGGATTGGACGTTATGATTGTCACAACGGCAAAGTCGGACTCTGAAGCATTATCACTCCTTGAGGCAATCGGTATGCCTTTCAAGGACAGATAGGAGGAAATATGGCAAGAAAAGCATTAATTGAAAAACAACAAAAAGAACAAAAATTTGAAACTCGTGAATATACACGTTGCACAATTTGTGGGCGTCCACACGCAGTTTTGAAAAAATATGGTCTTTGCAGGGTATGTTTCCGCGAGAAAGCAAACAAAGGTGAAATCCCTGGCGTTAAAAAGGCTAGTTGGTAGGAGGGCGATATGATAGTTACAGATCCAATAGCAGATATGCTAACAAGACTTAGAAATGCAATCACTGCAAAGCACGACAGCGTTTTAGTTCCTCTTTCAAAAGAAAAAGAAGCTATCGCTAACATTATGTTAAACGAAGGTTATATTAAATCAGTTGAAATCATTGAAGAGAAAACTGGTAAAAGCCTTAAAATAGCATTAAAGTATGATAACAACGGGAACAGCGTTATTTACGGATTAAAGAGAATATCAAAACCAGGACTTAGAGTTTATACAACAGTTGATAAACTTCCAAAAGTTATTGGCGGAATGGGAATCTCAATAGTTTCAACAAACAAAGGTATTTTAACAGATAAACAAGCAAGAGAACTCAAAGTGGGTGGCGAAGTTCTTGCTTACGTATGGTAGGAGGGAAATATGTCTAGAATAGGAAGAAATCCAATCGTTATGCCAGACGAAGTAAGCGCTGAAGTTAAAGGAAACATTATTACAGTTAAAGGGCCTCTTGGAGTTTTAACACAAGATTTTCAAAATGTTAATGTTAAAGTTGAAAGCAATATTATCAAATTAACAAGAGACAATGATGAAAATGAAGTAAAAGCACAACACGGACTTTATAGAGCGCTTATTGCGAACATGGTTAACGGAGTAAAAACAGGTTTTTCAAAGACCGTTTTAATCTCTGGAGTTGGTTATAAAGCAAGCAAAAACGGAAACAAACTTGTGTTAGCACTTGGCTTGTCACATCCAATTGAAATCATTGAACCACAAGGTTTAAAAATTGAATGCCCAAGTCAAACAGAAGTTAAAATCACAGGCATAGACAAGCAAAAAGTCGGACAATTTGCATCAAATCTTAGAGACCTTAGACCAGTTGAACCATATCATGGCTATGGAATCAGATATTCAGATGAAGTTGTTATTAGAAAGCAAGGCAAAACTGCCAGTAAAGGCAAAAAGTAGGAGTTTGAGGTATGATTAATAAAGAAAATAAGAATGAACTTAGAAAAAATCGTCATGTTCGCGTTAGAAGAAAAGTTTCAGGAACAACTGCAACTCCAAGACTTGCTGTTTACAGAAGTTTGAATGAAATTTATGCTCAAATTATTGATGATGAACAAGGAATTACTTTAGTTTCTTGTTCAACAATCGACAAAGAACTTGCAGGAAAGAAAGTTTTTGAAGGCAAAAACCGTAAAAAACAAGCCGCTATTGTTGGCACAAATCTTGCAAAAAGAGCATTAAAGAAAAAAATCAAAGCTGTTGTTTTCGACAGAGGCGGATATCTCTACACTGGAAGAGTGAAAGCTCTTGCAGATGCTGCTAGAGAAGCCGGCTTAGAGTTTTAGGAGGAATTTATGAGTGAAGAAATCAAAAATGAAAATGTCGAAGTAACAGTAGTTGCAACAGATGTTGTAAAAGATGAAAAGAAAAGACGTGAAGATTACAGACACGATCGTAAACAAAATGATCGCCGTGAAAGAAAACCTCGTGAAGAAAGTGAATTTGATAAGACTTTAGTCGCGGTTCGCCGTGTCACAAAGGTTGTTAAAGGTGGACGTACAATGCGTTTCAGCGCACTTGTTGTCATTGGCGATCATAAAGGAACAGTTGGTATTGGAACAGGAAGAGCAAAAGAAGTTCCTGCTGCTATCGATAAAGCAACTCTTCAAGCAAAAAACAATTTAAGAAAGATCAATATTATTAATGGAACGATTCCTCATGATACTATTGGCAAATATGGCACAAGTGAAGTTTTAATGCTTCCAGCCAAAGAAGGTTGTGGAGTTATTGCCGGCGGTAGTGCTCGTGCAGTTATTGAACTTGCAGGCATCAAAGATATTGTTACAAAGATTCATGGCTCAACTAACAAGATTAACTGTGTTAAAGCAACGCTTAGAGGCTTAGAATCACTCCGCACTATTGAACAAGTTGCAAATTTACGTAGTAAATCTGTAGAAGAGATATAAGAGGTGAATTATGGCAGAAAAAGAAAAAATGTTAAAAGTTACTTATGTTAAAAGCGCTATTGGTTTTAATAAAAAACAAGCCAAAGTACTTGAAGCATTAGGACTTACAAAATTAAACCAAACAAAACTTTTACCAGACAATGCAAGCATTCGTGGAAGTTTATTCCATGTTAGACACCTTGTTGTTGTGGAAGAAGCTTAAGGAGGAGAATATGTATATTCAAAATTTACAACCAGCCCCTAATTCACGCTTTTCCGAGAAAAGACTTGGTCGTGGTATTGGTAGTGGACTTGGCAAAACAAGCGGCAAAGGACATAAAGGTCAAAACGCTAGAAGTGGTGGCGGGGTACGCCCAGGCTTTGAAGGCGGGCAATTACCACTTGTTAGAAAAATGAAAATCCGTGGATTTAACAATGCTAATTTTGATAAAGAATATGCAGTTATTAACGTCGGAGATTTAGATAAATTCGAAGCAAACACTGAAATTACTCAAGAATTCTTATATGAACAAAGAGTTGTAGGAAAATTAATGCCATATGGCCTCAAAGTCTTAGGCAACGGAGAATTATCAAAACCATTAGTAATTAAAGCAAAAAAATTCTCTGCATCCGCTAAAGAAAAAATAGAGAAAGTTGGCGGAAAAGCAGAGGTGATTTAATGTTTAGAAGGATTATTGACTGTTTTAAAACAAAGGAAGTACGCGTTAAAATTTTGTTGACGCTTCTTTTCCTATTAATTTACAGAGTTGGTTGCTGGCTTCCTATTCCAGGAATTAACACAGCAACATTCTCCACTATAGCAAGCGATAATAGTTTCTTGTCATTATTGAGTTCTCTTAATGGTGGCTCTTTGGCAAATGGTGCATTTTTAGCATTAGGTGTTTCGCCATATATCACTGCATCTATCATTATTCAATTACTTTCAATAGCAATTCCAAGCTGGCAAAAACTCAGCAAGGAAGGCGAAGAAGGCAGAAAGAAAATTGGTAAATATACTCGTTGGGCAGCGCTTATTTTAGCAGTTGCACAAGCAGTTGGTATTGTCGTGGGTTTTGGTGACACCATTATGGCGGGAACGTTATGGAGCGGGTCTCCACAATGGATAACATCTATGTTGGTTGTTTTAGTTCTCGTTGCTGGCGCTATGTTTACTGTTTGGCTTGGTGAAAGAATTACAGAATTGGGAATTGGAAATGGATTATCATTATTAATTTTCGTTGGTATTTTATCATCAGCTGGGATGGCGCTATTAGCAAACATTCAATCAATCGCAGCAGGCAATTTAGATGGCATCTGGCAATTGATAGTGTTTGTTGCAGCAGTTATATTAATTTTTGCTTTGATCGTTTTTGTAGATTTAGCAGAACGTAAAGTTCCAGTTCAATACGCAAAACAAATTAAAGGCAGAAAAATGTATGGCGGACAAAGCACAAACATTCCTATTCGTGTAAACGCATCGGGAGTTATGCCAATCATTTTTGCAAGTGCGTTGTTAACATTCCCACAATTAATTATGAGTATATTTGCACCAGATTCAGGAGCAATGCGCTGGTATAATCAATGGATGGGAACGGGCTCATGGCCTTATATCGTGCTTACAGCAGTATTAATTTTGTTCTTCTCGTACTTCTATTCACAGATTACGTTTAATCCAGATGATATTAGCAAGCAGATACAGCAAAATGGTGGATTTATACCGGGAATTAGACCAGGCAAACCAACCGCAGATTATCTTAAAAAGATTTCAAATAGAGTCATTTTATTTGGAGCAATATTCTTAGCGTTCATCGCTCTTGTTCCAAATCTTATTTTCAAAGGAATTGGAGGAAATTCAACGCTTATCAATGCGTTTAGTGCAACGGGGTTATTGATTGTTGTTTCAGTCGCACTTGAATTTGATAAGCAACTGGAAGCACAATTATTGATGAAGAATTATAAAGGATTTTTGAAATAGGAGAGATCATGAATATTGTATTATTCGGAGCCCCAGGAAGCGGGAAAGGAACCCAAGCTAAATTAATCAATAAAGAATTTGGCTTACCTCAAATTTCCACTGGAGATCTTTTTAGAGAACATATTTCAAAAAGTACGGAACTTGGAGTAATTGCTAAAAGTTATATCGATAAAGGTTGTTTGGTGCCAGATGAATTAGTTATTAATCTAGTAAAAGATAGAATCACACAGCCTGACTGTGAAAAAGGCTATATCATAGATGGATTTCCAAGAACTTTGGAACAAGCAATTCAGTTAGATAAAATTGCAAAAATAAACGTTGTTATTCACATTGACATCACAATAAATGAAGTTGAAAAACGTGCATTAAATCGTAGAGTTTGCCCAGGGTGCGGAAGAATATTTAGCATAGCAAACAAATTTGTAGATACTTGCGATGTGTGTGGAGCAAAACTTATACAAAGAGATGACGATAAAATAGAGGTCGTCAGAAAGAGAGTAGAAACTTATTTATCTTTGTTTGAACCAATTATTAGCTTCTATAAAAAGAAGAAAATATTAGCTACTGTATTGGGTTCGGGCAGTCCAGAATCTACTTTCGAAGAAATAAAAAAAGTTATTATTCCTTTTATTAAGAAGTAATACTTATACTCGATTTATGCGGATTCTATAACCCTCATAAAGTGAGTAAAAAGAAAAGGAGAAATAATAAGATGAAAGAGTTATCGCCAGCAGAAATAATTTTAATGAGAAAAGCAGGAGAGATAACAAAAAATGCGTTATTGTATGCTGAAACCTTAGTAAAGCCGGGAATTTCTACGAATTTACTTGACAAAATGATTTCAGAATATATAATAAAACATGGTGGAAGACCTTCCTTTAAAAACTACTATGGATTTCCAAAATCAATATGTATTTCAATCAATGAAGTCGTTGTTCATGGGATACCATCGGAAAGAAAATTGAAAGAGGGCGACATCGTAAGCATTGATGTTGGAGTTGATTATAAAGGCTACAACGGAGATGCAGCACGTACATTTCCAGTAGGTCAAATTTCTGAAGAAAAACAAAAACTTATTAATGTTACTCGTGAAAGTTTTTTTGAAGGATTAAAAAACCTTAAAGCAGGTGAAAAACTTGGAAAGTTATGTGCGAGCATTCAGCGTTATGTTGAAAAAAATGGTTTTAGCGTCGTACGAGAAATGACTGGGCATGGCATAGGATCAAAACTCCACATGAACCCAAACGTTCCAAACTATGGTAAAGAAACCGATGGGCCAATTGTTCAAGCAAATACATGTTTAGCGATTGAACCAATGGTAAATATGGGAACTAGAAAGATATTCGTCTTGGAAGATGAATGGACAACCATTACTCAAGATTTAATGCCTTCAGCCCATTATGAAAATACTGTTTTAATTCTTGAAGATAGAATTGAAATATTGACACTGTGAGAAAGACATGAAATTTAAAAGATTTGAAGTTGTTAAGTCAACAGCAGGTAGAGATGAAGGAAGTGTTTACCTCATCAAAGAACTAATTGATGAAAAATATGTTCTTGTGATAGATGGTAATACAAAACCAATTTCAAAGCCAAAAAAGAAGAAAATCAAACATATTTCATCACTTAACCAAGTGGAAACTTCACTAAAAGATATTTTTGATGATAAATCAAAGATAAACGATGGTGAAATAAGAAAAATTTTGAAAAAATATCAAAAAAGTTGTTAAAGGAGATTGTATGTCTAAGGAAGATGTGATAGAATTTGAAGGTGAAGTTGTCGAGGTGTTGCCCAATACAACATTTCTTGTAAAACTTTCTAATGGGCATGTCATTACTGCATACATTTCAGGCCGTCTTAGAATGCATTATATTAAAATTCTTGAAGGCGACAAAGTTAAAATTGAAATGAGTCCATATGATTTGACAAAAGGTCGAATTACGTGGCGTGGCAAAAATTAAAGGGGGAAGAACATGAAAGTAAGACCATCTGTAAAACCTATGTGCAATAAATGCAAGGTTATTAAAAGAGAAGGAAAAGTTATGGTTATCTGCTCAAAAGATAAGAGCCATAAACAAGTTCAAGGCTAATTGACAAATCTCGGGTGACGAATTGTAAACAATTTGTGTGTGAGGCGGCTGTATGGGGTAATTCCCTGTAACTTAACCCCGTTATTTATATAAAAGACAAAAAGAAAACAAAAAAAATAATAGGAGAATAAAACATGGCAAGAATTGCTGGCGTAGATTTACCAAAAGATAAAAGAGTAGAAATTGGTTTAACCTATATCTATGGTATTGGCAGAGAATCTGCTAATAAAATTTTGGAAGAAACAAAAATCAATCCAGATACAAGAGTTAAAGACCTCGATGAAAACGATGTTGCTACTCTTCGTAACTATATTGAAAAGAACTATTCTGTTGAAGGCGATTTGAGAAAAGAAGTTTCAATGAACATCAAACGTTTAACAGAAATCGGCTCATACAGAGGAATCCGTCATAGAAGAGGGCTTCCTGTAAGAGGGCAAAATACAAGAACAAACTGCAGAACGCGTAAAGGTCCAAGAAGGGCCGTTAGTGGAAGCAGCAAGAAGGGTAAATAAGGGGGAAGATAATGGCAGCAGCAACTAAAACAGTTAAAACAAAAAAGAAAAAGATAACACAAAGTATCGATAAAGGCCAAGTTCATATCAAATCTTCTTTCAACAACACAATGGTTACCTTTACTGATATGGCAGGAAATGTATTATCATGGTCAAGTTCAGGTAAACTTGGCTTTAAAGGCTCAAAGAAGAGCACACCTTACGCAGCTCAACAATCAGTTGAAGATGCAGCAAAAGTCGCAAAAGAATACGGAATCAGAAGCGTTGAAGTTTATGTTAAAGGACCTGGCAATGGACGAGAGTCTGCTATACGTTCACTTCAAAACGAAGAAATCAACGTAACTCTTATTAAAGATGTGTCACCAATCGCTCATAACGGTTGCCGACCACCAAAAATTAGAAGAGTTTAAGAGGAGTTAGAAAATGGCAAAATTAGTAGGACCAGACTGCCGTCAATGTAGACGTGAGGGTTGTAAACTCTTTTTAAAAGGCGAAAGATGCACAAGCAAAAAATGCGCTTTGGAAAAAAGACCAACACTTCCTGGACAACATGGAGCAGCTAGAAAAAGAGTCACAGAATATGGTACACAGCTTCGTGAAAAACAAAAAGTTAAAAGAGCATATGGTATTTTAGAGAAACAATTCAGAAAATACTATGAAGAAGCTGAAAGAATGAAAGGCGTTACAGGCGAAAACATGCTTTCACTTATAGAAAGAAGACTTGACAACGTTGTTTATAGAATGGGTATCGGTGCAAGTAGATCAGAATGCCGTCAAATCGTTAACCATGGGCACATTACGGTTAATGGAAAACGTGTTAACATACCATCATTTATTGTTAAAGCAGGGGACGTAATTGCTATTAAAGAAAACAAACGTGACCTTGATATGTTTAAGGATTTAAAAGGAATGAAAATCATTATGCCAAAATGGCTTGAATTTAATTCCGAAAAGCTTGAAGGAAAAATTTTAGCACTTCCAACAAGAGAAGACATTGACCTCAACATTAAAGAACATCTCATTATTGAGTTGTATTCAAGATAGTATTAAGGAGATAAAAAGTATGTTAATGGAAATTGAAAAACCAAAAATCACTTGTGAAGAAACAGAAAATGGTAGTTTCGCAAGATTCACAGTCGAACCACTTGAAAAAGGTTTTGGTATTACACTTGGTAATGCACTTAGAAGAATATTATTATCCGCTCTTCCAGGCGCAGCACCAATAGCAATCAAAATCCCAGGAGTTCTTCATGAATTTTCTACCGTTCCGGGCGTTTACGAAGATGTTGTAGATATTGTTTTAAATATCAAAACGCTTGCAGTAAAAGTTGCAAATTCAGACAGAGATTTTAGAACTTCTCTTAGAATTAAATCTAAGAAAGGTGGAGAGATCGCTGCTAGAGATTTTGAACCAAACGAAGATGTAGAAATTTTAACACCAGATCTTCACATTTGTTCAGTTGAAGAAGGTTGCCCATTTGAACTTGAAGTTTTAATTGGTAAAGGTAGAGGATATGTTCCAAATATTGAGAATAAAGCAATTATTTCTGACATGCCAGAATATATCGCAATAGATTCACTCTATTCACCAGTTAAAAAGGTAAGTTATACAGTTGAGCCAACCCGCGTTGGACAAAGTATTGACTTTGATAAACTTGTTTTAGAAGTTGAAACAAACGGAACAATTTCCGCTCGCGATATCGTAAGTTTATCAGGAAAAATTATGCAAGATCATATTTCAATATTTGTTGACCTTTGCGAAGCAATGAGCAAAATGAATATTTTAGTTTCTACCGAAGAAGATAGCAAGACAAAAATTCTTGATATGCCAATCGAAGAAATGGAGCTTTCAGTTCGTTCATATAATTGCTTAAAACGCGCAGGAATCAATACTGTTGAAGATTTAACACAAAAGAGCAGAGAAGATATGCTTAAAGTTAGAAATCTTGGGATTAAATCAATAGATGAAGTTTGCGAAAAACTTTCTGAATATGGACTTAATTTTAGAGAAACAGAAGAGTAAAAGGAGACAGAGATGGCAAATAGTAAATTAGGAAGACCAACAAAAGAAAGAGTTGCAATCATTCGTAATCAAGTTTCTAATCTTCTTTGGAATGAAAAACTTGAAACAACTTTTGAACGTGCAAAATCAACTCGCTCAGTTGCAGAAAAGATTTTAACACTCGCTATTAACTCTTATAAAGATACAACAAAAGTTGTAAAAGTAGTTAAGGATGAAAAAGGTGTTGAAAGCAAAAAAGAATTTATCAACGATGGACCAAAGAAATTAAATGCTAGAAGAAAAATGATGAGCTATTTATATGACCTTCAAGAGCAAAAAGGCAATAAAGAAAGCAAAGCGGCATTTAGAGGGAGAACAGAAGATGTCAAGCACCCCTTGATTGAAAAGATTTTCAACGTTTATGCTCCTCGTTATGCAGAACGCGCAAAGAATCTTGGACAAAAAGGTGGTTACACTCGTGTAATCAAATTAGGTCAAAGAAGAGGCGATAATGCAGAAACCGCAATCATTGAATTGGTGTAATTA
>CAYJAO010000002.1:0-23997 GCA_964368355.1 uncultured Lachnospiraceae bacterium
TTTTTATACAAATTAACCAAAAACTTGTACAAAAAAAATCTAGTTTTTTTGCTTAATAGCTTCTTCCGTCTTGGTAAAAATTTTACTTATTTGGGTATTGACAAACATAGATGTATGGTTTATAATATAGACAATAAAGGGGTGTGCATATGGCAGTTTACCATTTCAATTTAAATAATAGAATAAATCTTGACCACATCAAAGATTCGATTAAGCATTCTTTTTCTTCTGCTAAAAATGCCGTAACAAATAGTTTAGAGAATATGAAAAAGAAGAAAAAGGAGCTACAGGAAAAATGCGAATGCTGTCTTCAAGAGAAAGAAAAGGAAGATACCCTCGTAACTGCCCAATTCAAACAGATAGGCGCAAGCCTTGAAGCAGTTGAAGGGATTTGTAAGATGCTTATGCTTCCTCTGTTTATTTTATCATTTGTATTCCCGCCTTTCTCGGCATTATTTGTTTTAAACTTCTTGTGTTTAAAATGCATTGGTGAAGCATGGAAAGATGATTTTAAGGATGCGGGGGATCTTGGGGTATTAGAAAGCAAAGGACCTTCAGAAAAGACATTGCTAGCACAAGCAAAAGAAAGAGAAAAAGCCTTAGCCGATGAGGCAACAGCAGAGAAAGAGGCTATCGCAAATACCACTTCTACTGAAAACATTCATGGCTCGGAAGAGCCTACTCAGCCAGAACAAGCCGAACCCGTTGAACAAGAGAGCCGTGACCCTCAGCCAACACAGAAAACGGCTTCACATGGAGGCGAAGAACAATCAATGTAACAAACAAAACACCGCCTTGGGGCGGTGTTTTTATGTCTCTGCACTCCTAGTCAAGTTATCATAGAAAGTGGCAAAAAAGTTTATTTTTTTGCGTTATTTTACTTGTGTATATATAATTAGTATGTTATAATACTGTATATATTTGTATTAGTGTATTTTATTAAAGCAAACGCTTGCTTGGGTCTCTATGCTCAAATATAAATTATCAAAAGTTATAATTTTTGAATAACTCTTAAAAATCAGTAAAAGGAACAATTATGAAAGAAGAAGCACTTAACTTAGGAAAATCTCAAAAATATGATGAAAGCGACATTCAGGTTCTTGAAGGACTTGACCCGGTAAGAAAAAGACCCGGCATGTATATCGGTTCAACCGACGAACGAGGTTTGCAACATCTTGTTATTGAAGTTGTTGACAACAGCATCGACGAAGCACTTGCTGGATATTGCACAAAAATTGCTGTTACAATAAATGAAAATGGCTCATGCTCTGTTTTAGATAATGGTCGCGGTATTCCAACCGGGATACACAAAACTGAAGGTAAAAGCGCGGTTGAGGTTGTTTTAACAAAACTTCACGCAGGTGGTAAATTTGGTGGCGAGGGTTATAAAATCTCCGGCGGGCTTCACGGTGTTGGACTCTCTTGTGTTAATGCTTTATCAGAATGCTTGACTGTAGATATCTATCAAAACGGATATCATTATTTTATGGAATTTAGGCGCGGAATTCCACAAGCCCCACTTAAACAACTCGAAAAAACAGACAAGCGCGGAACTTTGGTAACATTTATGCCAGATACTGAAATTTTTGAAACAACCGATTTTAATTATGAGATAATGCGTGCTCGTTTTAGAGAAATCGCCTTCTTAAACAAAGGATTAGTTATATCACTTGAAGATAAACGTGTAGACAGAGAAAAACACGATGAGTTTGAATTTAAAGGTGGAATCGTAGAGTTTGTCGATTATCTCAATAAAAACAAGGATGTTTTGTTCCCAGAGCCTATTTATTTTAACAAAATTAATAACACCAACGAAATCGAGGTAAGTTTCCAATATAATGATGGCTATACTGAAATGATTCATGCTTACGCCAACAACATCAACACGGAAGAAGGCGGGACTCACCTTGTTGGTTTTAAAAACGCCTTGACAAAAGTTATCAATGATTATGGACAAAAGAACAAAATATTAAAAGACACTGAAAAACTTTCTGGGGACGATGTCCGTGAAGGAATAACCGCAATCATTAGCGTAAAATTAATGAATCCACAGTTTGAAGGACAAACAAAAACCAAACTTGGAAACAGCGAAATCAGGACAGCAGTTGAAAAAGCAATGCAAGATTGTTTCGGTGAATATCTTGAAGAACATCCAAAGGAAGGCCGCGATTTAGTATTAAAATGTATTACCGCTCAAAGAGCGCGTGATGCAGCAAGAAATGCACGTGATTTAACAAGAAGGAAGGGTGTGTTGGAAAGCAGTACGCTTCCTGGCAAACTTGCAGATTGCACAGAAAAAGACCCTACCTTCTGCGAAATTTATCTAGTTGAGGGCGATTCTGCTGGTGGTAGTGCAAAACAAGGTAGAGATAGAAGATTCCAAGCGATTCTCCCATTGCGTGGTAAAATCTTGAACGTTGAAAAAGCAAGGCTCAATAGAATTCTTGAAAACAACGAAATTAAAAGCATGATTACTGCTTTTGGTGCAGGAATTAGTACCGAATTTAATGAGGAAAAATTAAGATACAACAAAATCATTTGCATGACCGATGCCGATGTCGACGGCTCACATATTAGAATCCTTATGCTAACATTCTTCTTCCGCTTTATGCGTCCACTTATTGAAAACGGACATGTATATATTGCTCAACCACCTCTTTACAAAGTATCAAAGGGTAAAGAAGAAAAATATTTCTATACAGACGCTGATTTGGAGGATTATTTTAATAAAGAAGGGAGAAAAAATATTATCCTTCAAAGGTATAAAGGTCTTGGCGAAATGAACCCAGAACAACTTTGGGAAACAACCATGGATCCAGAAAGGCGTATTCTCCTACAAGTTACAATGCAGGATGCTATTGAAGCAGATAGATTATTCAACATGTTAATGGGTGAAGACCCAGAACAAAGACGTGCTTTTATTGAAGAAAACGCAACATTAGTCACCGATTTAGATGTCTAGTATTAAAAATTTTGAATCACATAGAAATTCTTAAAAGAATTCAGTAAAGCAAAAAAACTTATGCTAGATATAAGCCACACAACGGGATTGAAGAGATTGAAAAAATCCGTGAAGAAAAAATGGAAAGAACTAAAAAAAGAGGTAAGAAAATGAAAGAGGAAAAGAAAAAAGAATTAAAGGAAATGTTTGCGAATACTAAGGTTGAAAAGATTGAAGTTAACAATGAACTTAAAAAATCTTTTATTGCTTATGCGATGGCAGTTAACGTATCAAGAGCAATTCCAGATGTTAGAGATGGTTTAAAGCCTGTTCATAGAAGGATTCTATATTCTATGGGCGAACTTAATTTATTTAACGACAAGCCATATAGAAAATGTGCCAGAATAGTCGGTGATTGTTTAGGTAAATACCATCCACATGGTGACAGTTCAGTTTATGATGCTTTAGTTAGATTGGCACAAGATTTCTCAATCAGATGCCCTCTTGTCGATGGACACGGAAACTTCGGCTCTGTCGATGGAGATGGCGCTGCTGCTATGCGTTATACGGAAGCCCGCTTATCAAAGATTGCAAGCTTAATGCTTGAAGATATCGACAAAAACACAGTTGACCTCTACCCTAACTTTGATGACACACTTATGCAACCGGTTGTTTTACCATCAAAATTTCCTAACCTTTTAGTTAATGGTGCTGATGGTATTGCTGTTGGTATGGCGACAAATATTCCACCTCACAACCTAGGAGAAGTGATTTCTGGCGTACAAGCACTTATTAAAAATCCCGATATTGAAATTGATGACCTTATCAAAATAATTCCCGCTCCCGATTTTCCTACCGGCGGTATTATTATGGGAAGAGCCGCAATTAAACACGCATACAAAACCGGTCGTGGCGGAATAGTCGTTCGTAGTAAAGCGGAGATTGAAGAAACAGAAAGTGGAAGGCATAGAATTGTTGTCACTGAAATTCCATATCAAGTAAATAAATCACGCTTAATTATTCAAATTGCCGACCTTGTAAAAAATAAGAAAATTGAGGGCATTTCAGACATTAAAGAAGAATCCGACCGCGATGGTATGAGAATTGTTATCGATGTTAAACGAGATGCAAATGCACAAGTTGTTTTAAATTCCCTTTACAAACACACACAACTTCAAGTAGGTGATGGAATTATATTCCTTGCACTTGTTAACGGCGCGCCAAAAATCTTAAATCTTAAAGAGATGTTGTATTATTATCTTGAACATCAAAAAGAAGTCTTGACAAGAAAGACACAATTTGATTTAGGCAAAGCACTTGAAAGAGAACATATTGTAAAAGGTTTAGTCATTGCTCTTTCTCACATTGATGAAGTAATCAAAGTTATTAAAAATTCTGATGATAAACAAGAAGCATTGCAAAAATTAATGGACAATTTCGAATTATCAGACAAACAAGCAAATGCAATTCTTGAAATGAAATTATCTCGTTTGACAGGCCTTGAAGCCCACAAACTCAAAGAAGAGCTTGAAGAACTTGAAGTGTTGATTGCGGATTTGAATGATATCTTAGCAAAGCCAGACCGTGTCCTTCAAATAATTTCAGATAATTTGGAAGAAATCAAAAAGCAATACAATAGCCCTCGCAAAACACAAATTAGCATGGAAATGGGCTCAATCGATGTAGAAGACCTTATAGAACGCGAAGACGTTGTTATTTCAATGACACATGGCGGATATATCAAACGTATGTCGGCAAGTGATTATAGGGCTCAAAGGCGCGGCGGAGTCGGCATCTCAGCACATAAGACAAAAGAAGAAGATTTTGTTGAAAATATCATAATAACCTGCACGCATGACGACTTATTATTCTTCACAAACTTTGGAAAAGTTTATGCTATAAAAGCATACGAGGTTCCAGAAGCACAGCGAACAGCAAAGGGAAGAGCGATAATCAACTTATTACAACTTTCAGCAGATGAAAAAGTAACAGCAATTATTCCTCTTGAAAAAGACCAAACCGGGAACCTGATGATGGCAACAAGGGACGGCTTGATTAAGAAGACTGATTTAACAGAATTCGCAAGCATACGAAAAGTGGGTAAAATCGCCATAAAACTTGTTGAAGGTGACCAACTTATCGGGGTTAGCCTCACAGATGGCTCAGACGATGTTTTAATAGCCTCAAACAAGGGTAAATGTATTAGATTTAATGAGAAAGATGTCAGAGCCATGGGTAGAGATACGCAAGGCGTCAAGAGTATGGCACTTGATAAAGACGATTTCATTGTTGATATGGCAATTCTAAAAGAAGACACTCAACTTATCACAATTACAGAAAATGGATTTGGCAAACGTTCAAATCATACCGATTACAGAGTACAAATCAGAGGCGGCAAGGGTGTTAAGGCTGGTAACTTCAACGAGAAAACAGGAAAACTTGTAGCATTAAAAATTGTTAAAGAAGACCAAGATTTAATGCTTATTGCAGACAACGGCGTTATCATTAGAATGGCAGCTGCAGATATCAGCCTTATTGGGCGCAATACTTTGGGCGTGAGGGTCATGAAATTGCGTGAAGATTCAAAAATTGTTTGTGTAGCAACAACCGAGCATGAAGAAGATAGTGAAACTCCACTCGGGGCAGATTCTGTAGAAGACATTCAAGCCCCCTTAACCGAAAACGAGCTTGATTATGCTGTAGAAGAAATCGAAACAGGCTCAGCATCAGATGATGAAATATAATATTTGGTTAATATTCTTACATTAGAGAAATAAGAAGCATGGCAGAAGTCATGCTTCTTATTTAACAAAGCCTAAATTATAGAATTAAAAAACAGCGAAATTCGCTGCTTTTATGCTTTAATCTTTGAAATTTCATCCAAAAGTACTTGCTTTTCATTTTTAATCGTTCCGTCAAAAACCCTGCTCAGCAATTCACTTAGAATTGTTTTATAATATTTATCTTTTATCTTTGGATAATTTTCCTTTATATCGTTCCCGCTTATTTTTAAATCTTTTATTCTTATGGCAATTTTATTGTTTGTTAAATAGTTATAGAAGAAATTATATTTTTTATATACTCTTTTTGATTTTTTCTCCAAAATTGATGAAATTGTTTTAAAGTCATCAAAATATTCAATAAAGTAAGGTTTGTTTGCCATTTTATCAAGCGCTGCAAAATATCCGCCTATTATTTGTTTCATGGCCTCTATTTTATTCTCTGCAAGCCCCAATCCTTGTTTGCCTAAAAGCTGATTCACCAATTCCATTTTGTCGCTTTTAAGGCTTGATGAGGAAATGATATCTATCAAGAGTGCATACAATCTATTTTCTGGCTCAACTTTTTTAACTAAATTAAATCCAACTCTTAAAACTGGCGAATTATAATATTTCCACAATCTTAAAAGATTGAAAACCTGCAATCCATATATATAAGCACTCGGTCTGCTTACTTTATATCTTTTTGGGGAGTTTAAAATTAAATTAAGTTCTTCTAATTTTCTTGCCCCAGAAATATCGTTCAAATTTTCTCTCATTTCGTAAGCAGCAACCATCGTTTCGCCATTTATAGTGAAACTAAGTTCGCTTGCCAATCTTATCATCCTTAAAATTCTTAAACCATCTGAGCAAAGGACTTCATCTGGAGTTTCAACTGTTCGTATAATACGTTTTTTGATATCCCTTAAACCATTGTAAAAATCAACAAATTGATTTTTCAAAATGTCATAGTATATAGCATTTACGGTAAAATCTCGGCGCTTTGCATCTTCTTTGATATCGTCTATAAATTCTACACTGCTTGGAGTGTGCTCCCCACCTTCAGGATAAACTTCCTTTCTAAAAGTGGCATGCTCCCATTTTTCTTCTCCAAGCGAGATGATCATTGTGCCTAATTTTTTAGAAGTTTCTTTTATCTCATATTTTGTACCAAACAAAATTTCTTTTATATCTTCATTAGTAAGCGGACTTGCTAAATCTATATCTGTTTCATAAATACCCAAGAGGGCATTCCTAACATATCCTCCTACGACATAAAGCTCGCCCTTCTTTTTAAAAAGCCGTGCCAATTTCAATAAATTTGGTGTGATATGATCTTTCATTGTTCCTCTCTTACTTAACTATTTTAATATCTTTTTCTCCACTTTCAAAATGAAGATTAACTATTCCTCCAACACCTTTTAAATCATAGTCAACTGATTTTATAAAATCGCTGTATCCCAAAAGCGTCACATCGCTGAGTTCTTCTTTTAATGAATAGTTATTTTCTGATTTATATTGTCTAATTTTTGAAACAATTTCAACAACTTCATCTCCGCCCTTGATTATGTCTTGGTTGTGCTCTGCTTTGATTTGGTCAATTTGTGTTAAATGAATTGACTTTTCTTTTTCGAATTCTCTGAAATAATCTTGATAAATTTCTTCTGTGATGTGTGGTACATAAATTGCAAATAATTTCAACATTCCAAACAGCACTTTATATGAAGCGTATTTTGCACTATTCGTTGCTTTCTCTCCAAACACCTCTGGATTATAGAGCCTTCTCTTTGCTATTTCAATGTAATTATCACAAAAATTCCAGAAGAATTTTTCAAGTTCATTCATAGAAAGTCCTATTTCATATTTTTCAAAATAATCACGGAATTTCTTTTGCATATCGTTAAATTTGGCAACAACCCATTTATCCATTGGCTCAAGTTGGGTTTCTTTTGGCTTATATCCTTGCAATAAACCTATGACAAACTTTGATGCGTTCCAAATTTTATTTACAAGTTTTGAGCCATTTTTAAATTCTTCTTCAGTAAATATAATGTCCCTACCCAAACTGCCGGTACTTGCCCAATATCTTGTCACGTCTGCTGATTTTTCTTTCAACAACGTTTCTGGGGCCATTCTTGAATTAGATTTACTCTTACTGATTTTTTCGTCTTTGTTTGCCATAACAAATCCAGAAATCATGACGTTTTCCCATGGTAAACAATTTGAATGATAATGCGATTTCGCTATTGTGTAGAAATCCCATGTGCGAATAATGTCATGCGCATTTGGTCTAAGACTCATTGGCATCATATCTTCATAAAATTTTTCATCTTCGCTCCACTTGCAATTTATTTGTGGCGTGATAGAAGATGTCTGCCACGTATCAAATATGTCCGTTTCGGGGACAAAGTGAGTTGAGCCGCAATGTGGACATGGCTTCTTGGGTGAGTCTACAAGTGGATTTATAGGTAAATCTTTTTCATCTGGTAGAATAATTTCTCCGCAGTGCTCGCAGTACCATACTGGGATTGGAACACCGAAATATCTTTGACGAGAAATACACCAGTCGCGGTTGACATTTTCCACCCAGTTCGTATATCTACTCTTCATAAATTCTGGGAACCATTTTACTTCTTCGCCACGTTTTAAGAATTCTTCTTTGTGGTCAACAAGTTTAATAAACCATTGTTTTTTAATATTAATTTCCATTGGAGTTCCACACCTTTCGTGTGTTGCAACGGCATGGACAATTGGCTCTTGTTTAATCATTAAGCCGGCTTCTTTCAAGTCGTTGATGATTTCTTCTCTAGCCTTCTTAATCTTTAAGCCTTCATATTTTCCTGCAAGCGCAGTCATTCTCCCGTCATCATCGATGACTGTTTTGCGTGGTAAGTTATATTTTTCTTGCCAAAATAAGTCAGTTTCATCGCCATAAGTACAGCACATAACTATACCTGTACCTTTGTCGATTGCGGCCTTATCATCTGTTAAAATTTCAACTGTAAAATTATAAATAGGGACGACAACCTTTTTGCCTACATATTTTTTATATCTCTCATCGTTTGGATTAACAAATACGCAAACGCATGCTGCAAGCATCTCTGGTCTTGTGGTAGCAATTTCTAAATATTCGTTTTTGTTATCTGCTAAATAAAATTTAATATGGTTGAAAGAACTTTCAATATCTTTGCTCTCAAGTTCTGCTTGGGCAATTGAAATTCTACACTCTGGGCACCAAATTGCTGGTCTTTCACCATAGTATGCTTCTCCTTGTTTTACTAAATCAATAAAAGATTTTTGAGAAATTCTTTGTACTCTTGGGCTTACAGTTGAATAACTAAGTGAAAAGTCCGCACTGTTTCCCGCAGCCATAAACAACTTCTTAAATTCTTCTTCGTATTTTGTGGCAACTTCCACGCACTTGTCTCTAAAATCCTCTCTTGAAACTTCGTGCGCTTTTATGCCACATTCTTTTTCAACGAGCCTTTCAGTTGGCAAGCCATTATCATCAAATCCAAATGGATAAAAAACATTATACCCGGTCATTCTCTTATATCTAGCAACAAATTCTGCTTGGCTGTATGAAAAAATATGTCCAATATGAATTTTGCCGCTTACTGTTGGTGGTGGCGTATCTATTGAAAAAATCTTTTTAGGCGAAGTTTTATCAAATTTATATATGCCTTCGTTCTGCCAAAACTCTTGCCATTTTTTTTCGCTTTCTTGAAAATTATATTTATTCTCTAACATGCTATGCCTCTTTTGTCTTTACATTGTACTTGCATATTATAAGTTATATAGGTGTAATAAGTCAAACATTTTTTCAGAAACCCTACTATTTTTTATTAACAATAATGTTTTGCTAAATATAAAATATGTGATATACTCTTTTCGAGTTGAAAGGATTATTATGGAAAGAAAGACATTAAAAATTTTAAACTTGATCGACACATACTATCCAATTGTTGGAGGAATCAGCACGGTCGTTGACAAAAGCAGTATCGCTCTAAGCAAGTATGCTGACGTCACAGTGGCAACAGTAAAGGCAAAAAATTACACAGATCCAGAAAGGCCTTATAAAATATTGCGCTGTAGAGGATACAACAATAAAATTACAACTGATGGAATTGCATACCCTGGGTTAGACAAAAAATTTAGAAAAGAAATTGAAGAAGGTGGATACGATATCATTCACTGTCACTCTCCTGCAAATTTAATGAACTATGCTTTTAAAGTAGGCAAAAAATTAAAAATACCTGTGGTAGCAACCGTACATAGTATTTTCAAACCAGACGTAAAACATTATCTCAAATCTGAACGATTGGCAAATATGGTTACTTCCCACTTTATGAAAAAAACAAATAAAGCCGACTATGTTTGGGCAGTCACTGCTTTTTGCCGTGACTATGTAAAGCCATTTGGATTTACAAAACCAATAACAGTTATGAATAATGCTATCGAATTTGTCGCACCTGAAAACACAGCCGAATTAAAGCAAAGAATAAATACCTTACATAATATGGATGAAAACACATTCGTCATGGTCTTCGTTTCAAGAATGGTCAAGGTTAAAAATGTTGACCTAATCGTAGACGCCATGGCTCTACTAAAAGACAAAAATCTTAATGTCAAAATTTTCTTGGTTGGCGATGGCGATTACTTTAAAGCAACAAAAAACAAGATTAAAAAACTTGGTTTAGAAAATTATATAATAATGCCGGGGATGGTAAAAGACAGAGATTTACTCGCTGCTTATTATGCACGTGCAGATGTTGTATTGTTCCCATCGTATATGGATTCTGCTGGACTTATTCAAGTTGAAGCGGCGGCTTATAAAAAGCCAACATTAGTTATTGAAAACATGGCACCTGCTGAGAAAATGATAAACTTAAAAAATGGAATCATCGCAAAGAATGAGCCACAAGATTACGCAGATGCTATGCTTTACTGTTGTAAACATAAGTCCGACCTTCACGAAATAGGTGAAGAGGCTTATAAAACAATCTACAGAGTTTATAGTGATAAAAAAGTGACCGATGAAATTTTGGGCACTTATTATGCAATTATTAATGACTATAAAAAGAAAAATAATCTTAATTAAGGGGTTAAAAAAGTGGATAAAAAACGTGTTGTTGTAACTTTTGTCGAAGCGGGACAAGGCCACATAGTGACCGCTGCCGCTATTGCTGACAGTCTTGAAAAAAAATATGGTGATTCTGTTGAAGTTATTCGCTCTTATATTTTTAGAGATAGCAATGATTTAGATTTAATAAAATATGAAAAATTCTTAGTAAATGAAGTAAAAAAATCCAACAAGCATCCTGGGTATTTAGCATTTCAATGTGCCGCTATGAAGCTTCTTACAGAACAGGGAACTCTAGAATTTTCGTATAATGTCGCATTTAGAAAGATAAAAAACAAAACGATAAAAATATTTCAAGAATTAAAGCCTGATATTATAATTTCAACACACTTCTCCCCTGCACATTTTGCCGTGTGTGGCAAGAAGAGTGGCAAATTAAAGAATGTCCAAGTTATAACTTATGACCCAGATCCAAACGTCCACGGGTGGTGGGACAGAAGAATGGACTTATTAATAACTAACAATTCCAGAGCGACCGAAGAGGCAATAGAGAAAAAGCATTTCAAAAAAGACTTTGTAAGGCAGGTCAATTTCTTAACTCGTCAATCGGTTGTTGACACAAATGAAAGTAAAGCTTTTTACAGAAAAAAATACGGCATCCCTGAAAATAAATTTGCCGTATGTTTAGCTGATGGTGCTTACGCAACAGCAAAACTGGAAACGTTTACAGATGAACTTTTAACTTCATCCTTCCCTTTGACAATAATCCCTGTCGTAGGCAAAAACGAAAAACTTTTAGAAAAATATACTGCACTAAAAGAAACCACATCAAGAAACATAACCCTTTTACCAATGCCATTTATGCAAAATGTTCAAGAAGTCTATAAAGCATCCGATTTATTTATAACAAAAGCAGGGCCAAATGCTATATTAGATAGTCTATTTATGGGCACACCTATTATGACCAATTTTTATAGCGGCCCTATAGAAAAAGCAACTAACGATTTGTTTGTGAATTATTACAAAACTGGATTATTCTGCAAAGATGAAAAAGAAGCAGTAAAATTGATAGGAAAATTTGCAAAAGAACCCGCTTTATTAAATGAATTTATAGAAAATACAAAACAATTTAATAAATCTAAAAATGGCGCCGATGAAGTTGCAGATATTGTATTTGATTGCTTGCAACATCCAATTTGTAATCTAAAATCAGTTAGGAAGGAGGCCCTATTAAAAAAGGAAAAGAGGGCTAGTCGTTGTTCTTAGGTTGTCGCATTAATAACTGGGATAGCATGAAAGGTTCTTAATGGATGATGGCCTATAAAATACAAAATAAAAAAACCACGAGCAATTCGTGGTTTTTGTTTTGATATTAAAGTGAAGAATCGATAATTTGCTTTCTCTTTTCCTTGTATTCTTCTTCAGTGATAATTCCATCAATTTTTAATTTATTTAGTTTAGCAAGTTTGTCTTGAAGGCTATCAACTCTATCAGCGGGCTTCTCTTCAACTTTTGGTTGGATTTGGGGTTCTGGTTGAGTAGTTACTCTGCCAGCCATAATATTGTATCTATCTAATCTGCTCTTTCTCTCTGCTTTTTCAGTATTTAAAATCTCTATTGCTTCAGGAGTTTCAAGATATGCTGGGGTTTTGAAGATATATGAATATAACATATAGATAACTTGGATTATAAGCAATACAAAGTTTGAACCGGCGAATAACATTAGTAATAAGTCACCACCCATAACTGCCGTCAAAATCAATAATATTCCACTTGTCAACCAAAAAGCACTAATGACTATATCTAACCAAGCGTTGTTTCTCTTCTCTTTAAACGCGGTGACTGCTGTGACTATTTTCCATACAACAAAAGCAAAGATAAATACAGAAATTATATATCTTAAATCTATTGATGCATTAGCAAATAAGAAAAGGCTCAATGCTATTACAATTAATGCTGACACGCAAATATGGAATATTCCATCTGCGCAAATGTATTTCTTTTGAGATTTATAATCTCTAAATACTTTTATTTGAACTATGCCAATAATTATCGCGGCAATTAAAACAAGCACTGCCGAGCCTATTGAACAAATTAAAACATATTTGCCTGGCACCATGATAGATGCAATGATAAGGGCAATGACAGCAATCGAAATTAACACGCTTGTCAAGACTATGCTACTTTTTGTTTCTTTTTTTAAGAAAGCTGAAATTTTGTCTTTCATAAACTATTTCCCCCTTTTTGCAGTCGTTTTAATAATTGACCATAAGATATTAAGAGCAACTTTCACAATGTACAATGCACTAACAATAGCATTTGCAACATAAACTTTATAATTCAATTTAAATGATTTTTCAATCAACTTAAATTCTTCTTCATTAAGAATTGCCATGCTTTCTATCAATTCTATTGCAAATTGATTTGCCTGTTTTACAACTTTTACTGTCATAATCGATGATATAAACGCTGCTAGATATAACGCAAATCCAACAACTCCACAAACGATTGATATGACCCCAGGAGCCGCAAATGTGACAACATCAATAATTATGCCAACAGCTACTAAAGGAATAACAACAGCAAGCGCAACTTGGAATATTCCAAATTTCCCAACTCTTTTTGCGCATTTGTTCCCATCTGCGTCCAATTTTGCAAGCCCTACAAGCATGCCAATTGTTTGAATATTTTTGATACTATTTTTCTTAAATACTTTTCCTGTCAAGAAAATAGTTTTCTTTCTAGAACTGTATGAGTTTGCTCTAAAAAACAACTGCCAAAAGCTGCATTTAACAACTTCAACATCAATCAATCCTGCTTGATCAAGCATTGTCCTTGCTAAATCGCCACCATCTACACCAATTTCTGTTTTCTTGCGAGCCAGACACCTGTTGTAGTAATTGGCTCTTTCTTTTACGATATAGCCCCACAGTAAAGTGATCACTATCGCGCCACCAATAATACCTAATGCAATAGCTATTGCAAGTTGGCTACCAGTGAGTGCTGCTAATAAATTAATCATATTCCCCTCCATTTACAAAATAAAGTATATCAAATACATAATATCTAGGCAAACAATTTGATACTATTTATTATTAATGGATAAAAAATTTTTAACTCGGGATTCTCTCAGTGATTTGTATTTCAAAATTAACATTTCCAATATTAGGAATTGCTATCGTGTAGTCTATCGTACGGTTCTTTGGCGTAGTTATTCCGCCAACTTGATAGTAGTTATAAAGTTCAGCCGTTCGCTGTGTGGTGTTGGCGTCAAGAGTCACATCCACACCATATGAAATAGTCATTGTGTCCTCATAGAATTTCTTAGTAAAAATATATTTTCCTCCTGGCACAACCGTTTCATTCTGGCTTAGCACCCAACCCACGGAAGTTTGTCCACTCTCTCTAGTGTGCTTGACGATAATATGCCCAAATGAATCAACCGTCTTTTCTGCACTTGCTCCACTTGAAATCCCAAACACCCCAACGCTATCAACGGTTAAGTTTACACCATCTTCAAAAACTCTAATTGAATAAATTTTATTTCCCGCCTCAATTATTGTTATTCCGCCCGTCGCTTCAACATATAAAGTAGGTAAAGCAATAAACAATTTGCTATCTTCCAACTTCCACACAGGAACATCTAAAAAATTGTTGTTCCCCACGCTAAATTTTATAGTCAAATCTCTTCTATAAATCCTGTCGCTCATTGTTATAGCTGTTAAATTTTGAATCTCGTCGTCTGCAATTTCCACATAAAAATTTTCTCCATCCGTTTCCACTAATTCCACTCCGGCATCCTTATTGTGGTAGGTAGAAATCAACGTGTCAGAGATTGCCTCACATTCTACACTCAAATCTTTAGTTACGGTTAAAGGGGTCGTGCATCCAGAGAAACAAAGAGCAAAAGGAAAACAAAACGCTACAATAAAACCATACAAAAACACTTTTTTCATACAAAAAGTATTCCCAAAATGCGTTTTTTAATACTTTTTAAAATTTAATTCAACAAAAGGTTAAAGCGGGAAATTTGTTGCTCCTCTAATAATTGACTAATTCAAATTTTTATGCTATTATCTGGGAAGTGTATAGCATGTTTCCGTAGCTCAGCTGGATAGAGCATCCCCCTCCTAAGGGGAAGGTCAGGCGTTCAAATCGCCTCGGGAACACCATATCGGCTTAACGGCCGATTTTTTATTTTTGTTATCCTTTCAATATTTTTTACCATGTTTTCCTCCCAGATGGCATTCTTTCCCACCTACCAGTTTTAGGATTATAACCCCAGTTATGTTTATGTGGCACTCCGTGACCATGATCATGGTTATAATCCGTATCGGTTTTTGGCTTTCCTTGCGAGTCATATTCTCTTTTTTGAGTTTTTTACCTTGGCTGTCGTATTTAGTCCTAGTAGAATTTGGCTTTCCTGTGTTTGGCATTTTATGCCCAGTAAAACGACTGTTTCCACCGCTACTTCCGCCACCACCGCCAAAAAGTTGCAAATTAATATAATTCATTTTGTATTTCCCTCCATTCGTTGTGATTGTAAGGAAATACTTTTAAGTTGCCTTTCATCTTGGGAAACGGCTTTTCATAACATATTATAGCACTTGGCTGGATTATCCAAAACAAGATAAGGTTGCTTTATTACTTTACTATTTTTCTTTTTTCGGGGTTAGCTTCTTCTTGATAAAGTTCAAACTTTATTGGAAAATTGTGATAGTTTAAGACAATCCATTTGTTTCTTTTAAATTTTAGTTCCGTGCCTTTTTTTTCTATTTTTTTTACTTTAAAATAAAATTCATATAGATCTTCATAATCTGGATCATCCAATTCTAAATCATTATCTCCATCCGCACAAAAATCATAATATGCTATTAGTTCTGTCCCATCTTTAAAATACAATCTGTATGTTGTGTTAAATTTCATTTCATTTAAAAAGCCACCTATTATAGGCAGATCTTTTTCATATAGTTTTTCCCATGCCTTTTTAATTTGATTTGTGTTTTTTTCTCTTTTTTCCATTAAATCTCCTTTTATTTTGGCCTTGCTGGGACAACATGATATCCACCATCATTTTTCCAGTGAATCGTTCCCCATGTTGTATCTTCCCATTTGCCATTTTCAGAATTAAACCATTTGCCAATAACTTCTTTAAAATCTACTATTTCTCTAACCCCACGTCTTTCTCCTGAACCTTTATATTTTTGGACAAGATCCCTCAATCTTTGGGGAGAAACTGCAACAGGGCTTTTACCTTCTTGGTAATTATTATGCCATTTCCAGTGCTTGCCTTGTTGCCCATAATGCAAATAATATTTTCTACTTCCAGTGCCTCTTCCGCCAAAGAGTTGTATGTTGATCTTCATCTTCGTACCTCCTTACCTTCACTTCGGTTGTAAGGAAATACGATAATTTTGCCGACCATTTCGGGAAACTGCTTTCCGTAACAGATTATAGCAGTTGGTTCAATTTTTTCCAACATTTTATTGTATCCAAGCATAAAAGCTTCTTTAGCTTTCTTATTACCATGAGTGGAAACGGCAACTATGCTACCTTTTTCTATTCCGTCAAAACAAAAATCAAAACTGGAACTGTCGCTCCATGAAATTGTTGGGACTACATTTAACCCTAAGCTTTGCCAAAAAGCTCCGCACCAACGACTCTTAAAAGTACTATACATTTGCAAAATTAATGGCATATCGATGTATAAACTAAAATCTGGAGAAAGCAAGCAATAGTATTGTTTTAACTTTTTAACCGCTATATTGGCATTTGAATATACATATTCAAATCTATAATCATGTATAAAGAAATGGATCGTTTTCTTATTATTATTAGCATCATTATATTTCGTATTACTAAAATTCATTAGTTTGATTTTCGTTAAATCTATATCTTGCTTTTTAATTATTGGTAAGTTATATTTACCGTTCCAGCCGAATTGATTCCTTACTAGATTTTCTGTCTGTATTTTTATCAATTCATCATAAAACGGGTCATTAATTTTTTGTAACGAGTCCATATATTCACATCCTATGCCAAACTCTTTAAAATCAAAGTTGTTTTGTAGCTCTTCTAACTCTTCTAATAATGCTTCGCTATCAAACCCAGTTTCTAAATTAAGAGAGTTGTGAGCAATTACATAGGCTCGTTGTTCTTTCTCACTTAGATGGTCTAAGCGGACACAAGGCAATTCTTGCATTCCTAAAAAGTTAGCCGCCTCAATTCTTCCGTTTCCTTCTAAAACAAGATTATCACTTCCGGCAACTCCAAGCGGATCATTAAAGCCAAACTGCTGGATTGAATTAGCAATATGCTTTACTTGCTCTTTTGTGTGTATTTTAGAGTTGTTTTTATATGGTGTTAATTTTTCAATTTCTATGTATTCTATTTTTAAATTTTCCATTCTCAGCTCCTTATCTCTTTGTTCTTTGCTTAGGAGTTAGCTTGAAATCATCCAAAAGTTTCTCCAATTGTTTATTACACTCGGTAAATATTTTATAGTGCTCATTTTCTTTTACCATGACTTTTGGAGTCTTTCCATCACTACAAATTCCCGTGACGATTTTAATGTATTTTTCTGGCTTTTGATTCCACTCTTTCCACGCTCTATCCCTTGTAACTTTAATTTGCATATATTGAGTAACAAGTTCTACATCTGCAAGTTTTTTGATGTAACTGCCACCCTCTTTTAATATTTTTGTGATATATTCCCATGCTTCTTTTTCTTCAGCTGATAAATCTTTCGGAACATCTAAAAACCTATGCGATTCCTCAAGATTTTTTAAATATTCTTCGCGCTGTTTTTTAAGTTGCTCTTCTGTCGTCATAGGCCCCCATTTTATCGATCATTTTATTTATTAAAAAGTGCGAAAGGCAAATTTCGCCTCACGCGCTTTTAAATATATGTTTTTATTATAAATGTGCTATCAATACCTTTTCAAGAATTAGTGCCAAGATTTCTAATCTTGTTCCCTTTTCGCTTTTTTATCATCGTTCTCAAACCCCTTACACCTCGACTTACCGTTTTATAGGGCGAAACAATCTCTCCCCTTGCCCCTTTAGAAAAACTTTTTATTATCGGTGAAAAAAATAACACATAAAATGCTTGACTCTTGAAAAAGCATATGAGATTTTTCTTTGCATCACAAAAAGTTAAATCAATCGCATATTAAAAGTTAAAAAAAACATACTAAATTTGTGAAAAAGATTATAATCTTAGTGTGTTTTTTTAGCATCATAGGGGCGGCATTTGCTCTGCCCCTAACTTTAACTCAATCAAGCACGCAAGTTTCTGAAAACGATGTGGTTGTTGAAAAAGTAGACTATGTGGGGAATGTCGAGCACTTATTCTCTCACTGTTTACTCGCTTATCCAGCAATTGCTCTGTCTAATGAAAATACAATGCAGGCAGATTATGACAGGGATTGCATAACACCTTCTGAGTTTGAGAAAATTTTACAAAGTTTATATGACAATAATTACGCCCTCATAGACATAAATTCAGTTTTTGAAAAAATAAATGGAAAGGTGGTAAAAAAACAAATTAAAATGCCAATAGGTAAAAAACCGTTGATATTGTCTTTTGATGATGTTAATTATGATACAAAAAAAATGCACAATGGCATGGTCGATAAAATTATCTTAGATAAAAACGGCAATTTAGCAGCACAGACTGAAATAACTTGGAGTAATATTCCTAAAACTGAAATAACTTATGACAACGAATTTATTCCAATTCTAGAAACTTTTGTTGATGAGTACCCCGATTTTTCTGTAGATGGAGCAAAGGGGACAATATGCTTAACTGGCTATGATGGAATTTTAGGATACAGAACAAGTAAAAGAAATATTATCAATAGAGAACAAGAAATAGCTCAAGCCAAAATTGTTGTAGAGAAGCTTGTAAAGAATGGTTGGAATTTTGCTTGCCATTCTTTCGGTCACTATCACATGACAAAAATATCTGATGAAAAGTTCGCTGAAGAATTAAAAAATTGGCAAGACCAAGTAGAGCCAATTACGGGGAAGACAAGAGTTTATGTTTACCCTTATGGGGAATGGGAATTGGTTAATTCAGATGGCACACCAACAGCAAAACATCAAATGTTGCTAGATGCTGGTTTTGAATTATTTTGCGGAGTGGGAATGCAAACATTTTTTTCCTATATGCCGTTTTCTAAAAACTCAACAAAGACATTATTTATGGACAGGAAAGCAATAGATGGCACAACATTGAGGAACCAAAAACAAACCTTATCTCCATTTTTTGATACTACAAAAGTATATGATTACAAATATCGCAACTACTCGATTAGCAATGAAACATCTATATTAATTTCAATGTCTCTCAAATAATCGTCTCTATTTTCTAGAGAATTTAAGTATCGTTCAAATTGCCTTGTATCTTTAGAATCAAATTTTTGATAAATGCTTAATATGTCTGCGTTATTTGCGACCAATTTATCTAATACGCTTCTCGTTTGTGTAATTATTCTATTTTTCACAACTTCCAACATTTTATCTGTTGCAAATTTGTATTTAGAAACATAAATATTTTTGTCAATCAATTCTTGGTTTACTTCAACAATTCCCATTTCTGGCATAATTAATATATTAAGAACAGGATTTTGGTTCTCAAAATGAGGATTGAATTTTACCTTATTTTTCAATGCAAGGAGTGTTAAAGTTGAGTTGGTGAAATTCTCGTCGCTATAATTTTTTAAAGTTAAAGAAACAGAATTATTAGATTTTTTCATCCAATTCAAATTTTTGACATCATCGGTAGATAAATTCATTATTTTTTTGCCCTCTTTTAAGACCACAGCAGTCCCCTTGTTAGCTAATTTTTTCTTAGCGCCACCCGATTCTTCGCCAGACCCCGCACTACCGGGAGTCTCTCCGATTAGGTCGCCAGAACTGCTCCCACTTGTTGGTGAGCCACCAATGTCTATACCCTCTTCTTCTAATTCTATATTCATCAATATCGAACTTTTGTTTGGTGCAAAAGACGCACTGTATATACTTTCAACATCCGACCTTTTATGTATTATATTCTGATCATTAAACGTGGAAATTTCTCCCAAACTAATCCCCGACGCCACCGACAACTCGTTAGCACTCGTTAAAATATCTTTTGCAGAAACCGAAGTATTCATTACTATGGTATCGCTACCAAGGCCATATTCCCTCTTTAAATAGTCAAAAGAAGACAAGAGCCCTTCTTCGCATAATCTATCGTTTACAATTATTAAATTGGCGTGCGCAAGCGCAGGAATTTTTCCAGCTAAAACCCCCACATTACTTATTGCTTCATACAAAGTCTTACCCTTGGAAGAAATCACTTTGTAATTTTCACTAAATGTTTGTGTAGATTTAGGAATATAGGCAACGGCAGTTGCTTCAAAATTGTCATCGTTTTTATCTATTGCCAAAAAACTTACTATAAGCCTGCTCGTTGCTTCTGGCTGAGCCACAAGTGCCATCGGCAAAAATACGAGAGATATAATAATCAATAAACAAACTATTGGGTGTGCAAATATTTCTTTAATTATTTTTTTCATTTATCGCCTCGAACTTGTTTAATTTGGCTTTCTTTTTGTTATCTTTTTGCCCTCTAATAAGTTTTTTATCGTCTTTGTTAAATTTTGCCAATTCTGCAAAGAATACAGCAAGCAGAATCACCATTATCAACAATGCTAAATATTTTAGGTAGTTAATCCCTAGCAATCTCAAGTCTGCATAACTTTGAAAAACAGTATACATTAGCACAACCATTAAAACATTTGTGAAAAGCAAAGTCCATTTTTCTATTTTTTCTTCTTTGATATTTTTGCACTTAAAGACGTCAATGCAGGCTTGATTTGCGCATAATAAAAATAAACCTCCTTGAAAAGAAAATAAAACCATCATCAAACTTACTGCGAGCCAATCAAAGTTTCCTAATAATGCAGGCGATGGTATAAACTGTACAATTTCTGAAATGGCATTTGGATGTAATATGCCCGTGTATCTAAAAATAGAATTGTTTACAAAGTAAAATGCAATCAACAATCCCACCGCCAACAACAAATGTCCGACAAAAGTTTTGTTTGAATTTTTGTCAAATTTAATCTTTCCCATAAACAACAACATGAAAACAAAATCTCCGCCGACCATTGAATAGTCAAAAGCAGTACTAAAAATTTCCGCCCCTGCTTTAAAGACGGGAGTAATAGAATTTAGTTCTGCCGTAAACAAAGACATTAAAATAAATATGGAGAACATAATAGAAATAATTGGGTAAAAAAATTCCACCGTTCTCGCATAAGATTTTAATTTAAATAAAACCAACGAATTAGAAATGGCCAATATTATAAATAGGAACAATATAAATGGGGCCCTTTGAAAGATAACTTGTTGAGCATACAAATAGCCGGATTCAATCAAAGTTAACATTTTAAAGAAAAAGAATGTAAATAAAACAATCATAACAAACTTTGCAAAAACTTTTCCAATATGTTTTGATAAAAATTCATAAAATGATATGTCTTGATTCCTTTTTAAGACAAAATATATTGGGAAGAGGCTCAAAAGGTCAATGAGTGCTATTCCTATAATAACAAATAAAGAATCAGCCTCAACTCGACTAAAAAGCAAGGATGGTAAGGCTGCCAATTTTAAAGCAAAAACAGATATAAAGCCTATGAGGGCGAGTTGCCTTGCGTTAATCACTTTTCCCATATTTTAATCTCACTTTGTTTTTATTTTTTAAAGACTTTGGTCTAGTCTTCATCTGCGTAATCCCTTGCTTAAAAATAGCATCTTTTAGGTCTCTCTTTATCCTTGGAGAATATGGTGCAAGATATGCCGTTCCATAATTCTCAATGCTATTTAAATAGGCAATTATAAACACACCGCCAGCAATAATTCCAAATAAGCCAAGTCCACCGCCCAAAATGATAAAAATAGTGCGCAATAAGTTTATTTGCTCTCCCTGTTCAGGTATAATGTAGACAGAAATAAAACTTAATGCGATTATCATAACTCCAGGAGGTGAAATCAAGCCGGCTTTAACACCAGTATCTCCCAAAATTAAAGCACCAACGATACTTGTGGCCAACCCTAAATAACTTGGCAATCGCAAGCTAACTTCATATAATATTTGAAACAATGCGGTTATAAATACAATCTCCAGAAATGGCGTCAGAGGAATCGCTTCGGTTGCATTTCCTATTGTTATTAAAAAATTTAAGGGAACTATATTGTAGTGATAAAGTCGTAAGGATAAATATACTCCTGGCACTACTGCAGCGATAAAAACGCCTAGCAACCTTACAATTCTAATGTATGTAGCATACTGATTTAACGAATAATAGTCATTGCTGCTTTGTAAATCTTCAATAAATATAAATGGAAGGGTTAATACAAGGGGGGAATTATCAACCAAAATCGCAATTCTACCTTCTAATATTTTTGCGGAAACAATATCTGGCTTCTCATAGTTGCCAACTTGTTTAAACATAGAATTTTTCTTTTCTTGCAAAAATTTAACAAGATAATAAGAATCTATTATTCCGTCAATGTCTATTTTTTCTAATTTGGCTTTTACTTGCTTAACAAGCTTATTATCTGCTATCCCTTTAACATAAGCAATAGCAACTTTCGTCTGCGAATATCTCCCGATTTTCATTTCTTGTATTGCCAATTTTTCACTAGTAAATCTTTTTCTTAGCAACGAAATGTTGCTTTTTATATCTTCTATAAATCCTTCTCTGGGCCCCTTCAATACGGCTGATGTTGGCGGCTCGGAGGGGCTTCTCAGAGGATATTTCTCGATGTCTATCGCCAGCAACTGTTCTTCATCCTGTAAAAACAGCAAAACTTTATTTTCACTAAGTTTCGTCACTGCCTGATTTTTTTGTGCCTTTTCAATATCTGTAATCTTTAAAACTTCGTTGATTAAATTATCTAAATTAAAATTTTGATCTGTATGTAATTCGCTTAAATTGCTACCGAAATCCACAAGGGGAGATAAAATTCCGTTGACCAAAAACTGTTCATCAACCATGCTTCTCATGAAAATTAAATTTATTTCACGATTACCACAAATAATTTCACGAACGACAATATCACAACTGTAATTAAATTCCTTTTTTAATTTTTCAACCTCTGGAAATATCATAAATTTAGTATAATAAAAATCTTAATTTATATACTTTAAATTATTCTACAGTCACGCTTTTAGCTAAATGCCTTGGCATGTCTGGATCTAGCCCCTTGTTAACAGAATAATGATAGGCAAACAGCTGCAATGGGATGACGGATAGGATTGGTAAAAGTTCTTCATCAATTTGTGGCAATTCTATAAAATCACCTTCCTGAGCCAAATCTCTAAATTGCGAAATAATCAAAACCCTTGCTCCTCTAGCCTTCACTTCATGCACAGCATTTAAAGTCTTTTCTTTTATATTACTTTGAGTAATTATCGCTATGACAAGTGCATCTTCATCAATCAAAGATAGTGTTCCGTGCTTTAACTCTCCTGCTGGGTAGCCCTCGCTATGAACATACGCTATCTCTTTAAGTTTCAAAGCCCCTTCCGCCGCCGTGCCAGCATCACAAAGCCTTCCCATGAAGAAAAATTTATTTATTTCAAAATATTTTTTAAAATTTTCGTTATTTTTATATTTTGTAACAATGTCAATCAGTTTTCTTTCCAAAGAATTTTCTCCCGTTTTATCAATTGCCAAGCAAGCCAACTCATGTAGAGCAAAGATTTGTGTCACATAACTTTTTGTCGCAGCCACCGCAATTTCTTTTCCAGCATTCGTTAAGAATACAAAATCTGCGATTTGCGTTATGCTTGACCCCGCCACATTGGTAATTACTATTGTAGTTGCCTTATTTTGTTTGGCAATTTTTAATGCAGCAATTGTGTCTGCAGTTTCGCCACTTTGACTTATTGCTATAACTACTTCTCTTTTTGAATAAAGTTGTTCCTTGTATCTAAACTCACTCGCCAATTCAACTGCTGCACTTTTCTTTAAAAACTTTTCAAAAATATATTTTCCGTAAAGTCCAGCATGATATGCTGTTCCGCATCCAACAAATGTAATATGCGAACATTTCTTTATTTTTTTAATAAATTTATTGTTTTTTATGCTTTTTATTGATTTTTCTGTTGAATTTATTGCTTGCGGGATTTCACAAATTTCTCTTAACATATTATGTTT
>CAYJAO010000003.1:0-22905 GCA_964368355.1 uncultured Lachnospiraceae bacterium
AAAAATAAGGATATTTTTATTGGGAAGAGTCAACTGTATGAGAAAATTCCTTCTGAATTATCGTATCATGAATTTGTTTGTATAAGGTATAAGTTTCAGGATTTAATACCATTCTCCTCTTGTAAAGACTTTTATTGTATTGTGTCTTATTATATTCTACTTCTATTTCTTTCGCTTTTCCATCTTCAATATTACTATAATTCAAGGTTATAGTTCTTTCATATTCATCTCTTGGCAAATAGGGTTCAAGAACAAACCCCAAGTGCTTAAAAACACTCTTTTCTCCTTCCTCTAAGACCTTTTTATTCTCTTTTTCTTTAAAAGATTTTAATATGCAATCCCAAAAATTATTAACTTCATTCTTGTTTTGAATTAATTTTTCTTTAATCGGTTCTCCATCGCTTTGTAAAAAATCTTCAACACAATCCATCTTTTTGCGTATGACAAGTGTTTTATGTTCAGCTAATGATTCCCTTACGATTCTCTTGTATAATTCTGGGTTTTCTGCCCTTATTCTATGATATTCTCTTACTGCACTTTCAGTATTATCTGTCTTTAAAACTTTCATTAAGGTATTTTTATCTAATGAATTAATATATCCATTCATCAACTCTACTCGACTTATTGACTCATTGCATGAAAAAATTTTATGTAAGAATAGTAATACCTCTTCATCACTCATCTCTGACATATCTATTGATACAAAACTATGAATTTGATTTTTTGCATCTTTCTTCTCTGTATGTTTTTTTAAGTGTTTGGGATATGAAAATACTCCAGAACAACTGGAAAAAGTTCCATGACCGTGCTCCCATAAATATAATAAGAATTTTTCCAGAGATTCTGAACCTTCAGCGAAATCTTTTGCTGCACTTTTTCTATTTTCTATTTCATTCATTTTTTTTATGCAACCATCATTTAGCACTATCCTTATTACCTCCCTTCTTGATTTTTCTGACTTGATATGACTTCTATCTTCTAAAAATAGATTCAATAAACTTTGCCTGTTCTTCCATCGCTTCTTCTTCGTATTCTATCTTTTCCTGAGGAGTCATTTCACTCATATATTTTTTGCTTTTAAAGTCATAAGTTATCGAGTTTAACGGAACTCCTTTGTTCATAATCGAACTTGGCTTATTGACAAAATAGCGTTTAGGATAAAAAGTTTTAGTATGTATTTGTCCTTTGTCATCTATTAATGCAAGTGCTACTTTAAAGTGACCTGAACTTTCCCCTCCTACTTCATTTAGCTTGTCGATATATAAACTTAGTAAGTCTTCGTCAGTCAATTCTTTGCCCTCAAATCTCCTGACAAATTGACCAGGCTGATCTTCCGGTTTGAATTTATCGATTATAAGTCCACTATCATTTGCCAAAACAGGCAAGCCTGTGATTTTATTGTATGCCTTTGCTTTTATAATTGCATTTTCAAGTTCGTCTTTCCCATTTTCTTCGACATCTACATCTACTTTAAGATCTCTTAAACTAATTGTTTCTAAACCTAACCTATTGAATATGACTGAATAAACTAGAATTTTCCCGTTGTTCGTGCTCGCAATCAATATTTTTTTCATTTTTAACTCCATCTGAAATTATTATATCATAAAATAGACAAAAACAAAAAACTACAACATTAGTTTTCACTTTTTTATAATAGTATCAAAAACTCTACAACCCTTTTATGGTAGCGTTTGTAGCGATTAGGCTTTCTGCCTTACAAGCACAGGCGTTGCCTGTTTCTGTTAATACTCAGCTAAATTACAAATAAGAAAGTCACAATAAATAAAAATTTGATATAAACGTCCCAACGGTGCAGGTTCGAGCCCTATAACTTCCACCAAAAGAACAAGCGGTTACCCTTGTGGCAACTGCTTTTATTTTGAGTGATAAAATATGCTCGCGAAGATCGTTGAATTTCTTGTATATTTTTTGATAATTGTTTATAATGATTTCATGGAAAATATAATATATTTAATACGCCATTCCACGCCGTTTATCCCTTTAAACAATTATGAAGATGTGCCATGGGCAGACTTTAATAGAAATATGATGTTGTCGGTTGAGGGTGAAAAACGAGCAGAAAAAATGAGTAAGGGCAAAGAGCTCAGAAATATTTCTGCCGTTTATTGCACAGATTCTGCCCGAGCAATTGCTACTGCAAAATATATTGCCAACAAAAATAACTTGAAATTAAATATTGTTGATTCTCTTGCAGAGCGAAAACATGGCATTGAATATTTAAAAAATTTACCTAAAGGCTTTGAATCTGCCCAATTTATAGATGAAAATCTCAAACTTGAGAATGGAGAATCCATTGCAGAAGTGAAAACAAGAATGAAAAAAGCCGTAGATGAACTTCTCTCTAAGAATAGTGATAATAAAATCGCCGTTGTTATTCATGGGGTTAATCTTTTGGCTTATATTAAAAATTTTGCTGAAGTCACACTTTCCAATGAAGGCATTTCAAAGATTGTGTATAAAGATAAAGTTGTGTGCAATTACAGATTTAAGGGAAATGACATCTTCAAATTGAAATACATTGACAAGGAATTAGTTAACTTTAGATTAAATACTAAATAGTATATTTATTTCGTTTGTTTACTTATTCTTTCTTTGTTCTTTTCGTTTTGGGATAACTGATCAACTACTTCAAAAAGTTGTTTTTTGGTTGGTTCGTAAAAATTCCCGTTTGTTTCTTGTAAATATCTTGCAATTGTCTTGACCTTGCTCAATTCATCAGTCACTAAAGGGGTAAGAATATCTTTTGACCAACTCCTTATAAACGAATTATCATCTTCAAATAATTCTATTGCCGATTTTAAGCCTTTATCACTTGGAGTGTAATGTCCTTTTAATTCTTTTGTTAATTTACTAGCTTCAACTAACGCCTCAATTTGTCCGTCTTTGCCATAAACCTTTTTTGTTTTCGCAACTATACCCTCACGTAGTGCTTGATTTACAAAAGATAATATTTCTTCTTCTTTTAAATCCCAAACATCCACCTTTGTTCCATCTTTCTTTACAACATAAGTAGGACAAACAATTTTCACAGGGCTATTTCCAAGTGTTGGAAAAGCCTTATTGTAATTTCTCTCCCCCCTAATTTCTCCTTCTGTTTTTTCATAAACTTTTAACATTTTCCCCTCCATCTTTTAAATTAATTTAATTATACCCCCCCCCGCAAAAAGTCAAGGGTTTTTTTAAAGTTTTTATAAAAATATTTAAAACATATTAAAAACCCCTAGAAATGACATTTTTAAGGGTTTTTGGTACGACGCAAGGGATTCGCTCCGCTTTGATAGCAGTCGCTAGAGGTTGGGCTCGCTTTCACGCCGGCGCTAAAAAACAGTCACACCGGACTGTTTTTCTTAACGCTTAGTTCGAATCCTAATCAACTCTCATTATATAAAAAGCCAACAGTATAAAAACTTCAATCACTTTTATTTGGTGCGACGCAAGGGATTCGAACCCCTGACCTTTGGTTCCGTAGACCAACGCTCTATCCAGCTGAGCTAGCATCGCATAGATTTGAGTCGCAAAAGCAAAGGCACATCGCGCACTCTAAATACTTCGGTATTATATGACATATTTTTTGTAAAGTCAATAAAAAGAAATTAATTTTATATTTTTATTTACGATATGACATGTTATTAATAATTGTAAAAGCACGATATATTTATTCCAGCAAAACAACTCTAAAAAGTTGATGAGGGTGAATTTTTGCATAAAAAACGCCAAATAATTGGCGCTTTTCTTACATTCCTTTATCGCGATCATTTTTGCGATTTAATACTTCATTTCGCAAAGCCCTATCTGCCTCTCCTTGATTTTCCAAAATTGTTCGACTTTCTTTTCTTTCTTTTAGCACCATGTTTCTAAGTTCTAGATCACGTTCAGCTTGTGAACCTAATGATGGTTGTGGCAATTCTTCAGGTTTTTCTTCCGCAGGCTCATTGGTTTCCTCTTCTTGTTCCTCTTGTGAAACGTTGTTTTCTTCCTGAGATTTTTGTTTGTCCTTGCCTGCTGTTTTCTCAGAGTTTTTATCTGCTTCCTTCTTCTTTTTGCCCCTGGCTTCAAGTTGAGCTTTAGCATTAGCTTTCATGTCATTAATAATCTCTCCACTTATAAGGCTTCCGGCGCCAACAGCCAAAGCACCACACACTACCATTGGCCCAATCACTCCATAAAATGTCAAAGCTACGGTTACGGCAACTAAAGTGATGAATACTAAACCTAGTAAAAGATATTTAAGCCATTTTCGTTTTCTCTTAGGACATATTTCTGTTCCTCTGCTTGGTTCAACATACTGAGTCGTTCCTTGACTCGGTGTTTCTTTTTTAGAAATTGGTTCTGATGGTTCTTCCTGAGGTGGCTCTTCTTTCTCTTTTATCTTAGCATATTTGACTTTGTCGTTGCCTTCGATTTTTGCTTTACCCGGTGTTGAAACCTCTCCTTCATATAGCGCGTTATGATCTTCATATTTTGCATATACCTTATCTGGTATCTCAAAGAAGTTTTGGACTTCTTTGATGCTCTCTTCGGGCATATCTTCAGCTCTTATTCCATCATATCCTTTACTTTTTGTTGTTTTTTCTAACCTAAACCCGATTGAGATATCATCGTTCTTTTTGTCGTTATAGTAAACGGGGTTTTTTATTCGAATCATTTCACTTCCAACAAGTGTGTAAAATTGATGAGTAGGTTTTCCATCAATTGGATAACCTTCGATTTTTAATACTCTGGCAACCTCACCCCCGTCTTTGTCTTTTAGTGAAAACAAGTTTTTATCCGTAAGTCCAAAATATTCTTTATTTGCTTCTAATGTAGTAAATAATTGTCTTGGCAATTCTCTATGCATTAACCCCTTACTTTTATATTTATTAGATAAAAACAAATCAACAAAATTGTTTGGTAAAGTTACATCAAATAAATCTTTGCCATAATTGCATACTACTGGATTTGCCCCTTTCCCCACTTTAAGTTCATTGGCGGTTATTTCAATTGAACGAACTTTTCTATCTGTTCCAGTGTTATCTAATTTAAAACAAAGATTTGCGCTTTGTCTAATTCCTATATTTTTTATTGGGTAACGATAGGTATTCTCAGTAAGTTTTTCGCCATCGGTTGCAAGTGTAGCAAAAGCATCTAGCGTATGATCTGAGTTGTCAAAAACTAAATAATGCTTTCCATCTTTTATGTCTATTTCAATCTTAAACCGATCTTTTCCTTCTGGAGTTGTGCCTATTTTAATTTCGTTTTCTGACCCAAAATAACATTTTTGTATTCCGATAACTTCCGCTTTGTTTGTTAAGTTTTTAACTTTAATGCCAAAATTTGGAACTGTGCCTTCTAATTTTTCCACTATGCACCTCCTTATTTAAGTATATAATACATAAAAAAGGCTTGCTTGTCAATACACTTTGTTTTGTTATTTAAAAAATTATTCAATAAATATAATAAAACGTTTAGATCGATTTTTATTGTCAATAATCAAAACATGAAAAGAATTATTATCACATTGTGTCTTGTATTTATTTTAGGAGGGATTATTGCTTTTGGAATACTTAATTTAAATCAAAATTCAAACAGCGAGTATTTAAGGATACATATTCGCGCAAATTCAAACGCTGAGATTGACCAAAATATAAAATATAAAGTCAAAGATTCGGTTGTTGAAGTTATGATTCCATTGCTAGTAGAATGTCAAACAAAGCAACAGGCAGAAATTGTTATTTCACAAAATTTCACACTAATTGAAAATACGGCTAATAGAGTTTTATCTGCGAATGGTTTTTCGTATACAGCCAAAGCAAGATTAGCCAATGAAGAATTCCCTACAAGAGCATACGATGGTTTTGTTTTAGAGGAAGGCTTTTACGATGCATTAATTTTAGATCTTGGAACAGGTGAAGGCAATAATTGGTGGTGTGTGGTATACCCCCCTCTATGCTTTTTAAAAAACAATGCGACCGGCAATGATATCGTGTATAAATCAAAAATAGTAGAGATAATAAAATCATTTTTTAATTAATTTTCTAATAATTACAAAATAACGCCAATTTTTGAATATTTTTATTGTTTTGCACAAACTACTACCAGAAATGGAGGTCTTATGATCACGGCAAAAAAATATTCATTTTTGGCTATTTTATTAGTTTTTACTATGCTTTTTACTGGCACTCTCTTCTTTTTTACGCCACCTATAGAAACTGTGTGCGCTGAAACAACCGTCACTCAAAACAAACAAATTCAACAAAGATTGAAAGATCTTGGCTACTACACTGGGGTTGTTGATGGAGTATTGGATTGGAAAACCACGCAAGCAATAAAAGAATTCCAGTTCGACTATGGCGTCACCGCTGACGGTATTGTTGGCCCAGAAACAGCAAGGCTTTTAGGAATAAGTTTAACATCACAAAATAGCAACGATCTGTATTTATTGGCAAAATGCGTTTATGCCGAAGCGAGAGGTGAACCATATGAGGGGCAAGTTGCTGTAGCAGCGGTTGTATTGAACCGGGTTGAAGACCCAAATTTTCCAAATACTATTTATGGTGTAGTTTATCAACCATGGGCTTTTACTGCAGTTTATGATGGGCAGATAAATTATGAGCCAAACGCGACCGCATACCAAGCCGCACAAGATGCCTTAAATGGCTGGGACCCAACTTATGGCTGTATCTATTATTACAACCCAGCAACGGCAACCAGTCAATGGATATTCTCAAGACAAATAGTTGTTACGATAGGCAAACATGTGTTTGCTGTTTAAGGAGGGATTATGCAAGATTTAACAAAACAAAGATCGAGAGCAAGTAAAGCAACTGTGATAATGCTTATTGTATTTGTTGCAGTTTTAGGAATTATGACAACTGTGTTTGCCATTCTGTACGCAACGAATAAAAGTTCATATCAACAATCTTCTGTGAGTTTAGAAAACATATATCAACGCTCGTTTTACGACTTGGTTGAGAATATAAATAACACAGAAACTAAATTGGCTAAACTATTATCATCTTCTGATAGCAATTACTCTTCTAAATTACTAACTGAAATCCATGAAAACACAAACAACGCGCAGAACAATTTATCTTATCTGCCTGTTTCAATGAACGGGATCCCAGAAACCACAAAATTTATAAATCAACTAAGCGGATACGCTAGCATCTTGGCAAAAAATAATTCTTCTACAATATCAGCGGAAGACAAAAAAAGTTTAAGTGACCTATACCAATCGATTGCTGACATAAAATATAAATTAAATGAAATGTCAATGGATTTAGTAAAAGGTTATAGTATTTCTGAACATGCTAAGGACACAAAAGAAGAATATAATCGATTTACAACTCGACTACAAAACGTGAAATCAACCGATGTTGACTACCCTACTATGATATATGACGGTCCATTCTCTGACTCTATGATTAACAAAGAAATTAAAGGACTTAATTTTGATGAAATCACAAAAGAAGAAGCAACGGCTATCGCAGAAAAAATCTTCGCACAGCAAGCAGAGGCAATAACAGAAAAAACCGATGCAAGCAAAATCGCAAAAGTGAAAAATGTATCCTTCGCCAACGAAACCAATGGCAAATTTTCTACTTACGATTTTAGCATTTCTTTAGACAATGGATTGAATTATTACACACAAATCACCAAAAAAGGTGGGAAATTATTAACTTTAAGCAGTTTTCTTGATAAAGGCTCATCAAATTTCAATAAAAACGAAGCCATTTCCATAGCCGAAGATTTTGCAAAAAAGCAAGGACTCGATAATATGAAATGCGTATGGAGCGATGTCATACAACATAATGCTTATCTAAATCTTGCCCCGGTTACTGATAACATAATCTACTATCCAGATTTGATAAAAGTGAAAGTTGATTTGTCGACCGGAAACATTTTAGGCTGGGAGGCAAGCACATATTATACGAATCATATTGATAGGGAGATTGAATCAGCAACTTATGATAAAGTATCTGCTCGCGCAAAAATAGGAAAAGATTTCACTATTCAAAGTGAAAAACTGGCACTAAGCCCTATTGATTATAATCAAGAAATATTAACTTACGAATTTAAATGCACAAAAGGCGGCGCAACATATTATTTCTATATAAATGCAAAAACTGGAAAAGAAGAGAATATTTTAAAAGTTATCGAAACTGATAACGGAAGTTTATTAATGTAAAAAAGTGGCTTAGCCACTTTTTAATCAGTTAATATAAATTCAATTTCTTTAATGCGAATAGTGTCTCCATTAACCGCTCCAGCCTGATGAAGTTTATCTAAAATTCCATCTTGTTTTAAGCGGCGTTGGAAGTAGGCAAATGATTCCATATCATCAAGTATAACTCCACGGGTTATGCTTTCAATCAAGCCACCTGAAAGGTGATAGACATTTTCATCTACTTTTACAATCTCAATACTTGAATTATCTCTTTCATCAATAATAAAAGGTTCAACTTCTACGGGTTTAGATTTTGGAATTTTTTCAAGCATTGCCCACATCTCTTTATTTAATTCGTCTAAGCCTTTTCTTGTAATTGATGAAATAATCATTATTTTTTCATCATTTTTCACAATTTTTTCATCTTTTTTATGCTTTTTTAATTTATTTTCAAAATCTTTTACTTTTTCTTGCAATTCTTCATCTGTTATTAAGTCGGCTTTTGTGAGAACAATTATTTGTGGCAAACCCGCCAAAACCCCACTATAATTCTTTAATTCCTGATTAATTTTTAAATAGTCTTCAAAGGGTTCTCTACCTTCAAAGCCAGATATATCTATCATATGAACAATCAATCTAACGCGTTCAACATGTTTTAAAAATTCATGTCCTAGTCCAACCCCTTCGCTAGCACCCTCAATCAATCCTGGAATGTCAGCAATAACGAAATTATTGCCGTAATAATCGACTACGCCTAAATTTGGCGTCAATGTAGTGAAGTGATAGTTCGCAATCTTTGGTTTTGCGTTTGTAATTACTGAAAGTAAAGTGCTTTTCCCGACATTTGGGTAACCAACTAAGCCTACATCTGCAATCGTCTTTAATTCAAGTATGATTTCATACATTTTTGTTCTTTCGCCAGTTTGCGCAAAATGTGGGGCTTGTCTGGTTGGAGTTGCGTAAAAGTTATTCCCGCGTCCGCCATTTCCTCCACGTAAAATTTTGACCGGTTTATTCTCTTCTGTTAAATCCGCCAAGATTTTACCGGTATAACTATCCTTTATTATTGTTCCGCAAGGTACTTCGATGTACAAATCTTCACCATTTCCCCCCGAACACATTTTTTTTTCTCCGCGCTCTCCATCATTTGCCTTGAATTTAGTTTTGAATTTAAAATTATAAAGAGTATTTAGGTTGTTTTGTGCAACAAAATAAATGTCGCCGCCCCTTCCGCCGTTGCCACCATCGGGCCCGCCATTCATTGTAAGCTTGCTTCTATAAAAAGAGATGGCTCCGTCTCCGCCATTTCCTGCTTGTATTTTAATTTTTGCTATATCTAAAAACATAACACTCCTTATATCTGCCCTATTATACACCAATTTTTATTTATTTAAATAGTATTTACAATATTTTTTAAATTCACATTCTTCGCATAGTGGTTTTTGCGCTTTGCAAAAATATCTTCCAAACAAAACTAAAAGATAGTGCATTTGGCTCCAATATTTCTTTTCAATTATCTCTCTAAGTTGCATTTCAACTCTTTCGGGCGTATCGGCATTTGCCAATCCAAGCCTTCTTGCAACTCTAAATACGTGTGTGTCAACCGCGATTGCATCTTCTCCAAAACCGACAGAAGTGACAACGTTTGCAGTTTTCCTTCCAACGCCAGCCAACCCAACTAACTCATCGAATTCACCGGGGACTTCTCCATTAAATTTTTGTACAATATCTTTGCTTGCTGAAATAATATTTTTTGCTTTATTATGATAAAGCCCACAAGAATGAATTTCTTGTTCTAGTTCTTCCTGTTTTGCATTAGCCATTTCTTTTGCAGTTGGATATTTTTTAAATAGTTCTTGTGTCACCATATTAACTCTTTTGTCTGTGCATTGTGCTGAAAGAATTACCGCAACCAACAATTGATAAACGCTAGAAAAACCCAACTCACATTTTGCATTGGGAAACTTTTTGTTTAGAATATCAAAAATAACTTTTGGTTTAATTTCCATAAAAATATTATAGCATAAAATTGTTTACATTAAACATTTTATGTGATAAACTAGTTGATGTTTGGAGGTATTTGTATGACATTAGATAAGGTTAAGAAATTATTAGCATCACAGTTAAATGTTTCTATGGACAAAGTCAAAGAAAATTCAAAGCTTGTAGAAGATTTGGGTGCAGACTCACTTGATATGGTTGAGATGCTGATGACTTTGGAAGAAGAATTTTCAATTTCAATTTCAGACGAAGATGCAATAAATTTAAAAACAGTTGCAGATATTGTAAAATACATAGATAAAAAATAGGCAAAAGCCTATTTTTTATTATTTCTTTTCTTCTCTATAATGTTTTTGTGACGCAATTAATAATTTATTAAAAAATTCTTTATTTTCAATTTTAATAAAATCGTCTTCAAACTGTTGTGACAACATTTCATTCAAATCCCCCATGCCCGCAGAATTAACAACCGGAATTTTAGTGAACTTGGAAGAGGCTTTAAATAAAAAGTCAAATTCGGGTTTTGCTTTATAAGAATAAAATAAATCTTCACCATTATTATTGTTTGGCACTTTAAAACAAATAGTTTTCATCTCTTCATTCTTCTCGGTGATTTCAGAGAAATAAATCCCCGTTCCCATTTTGCCTTCACTTGTTTCTTTTAACAAAAATTGTCGGCCCAGCAAACAACTTCTTTGCTCGACTCTTCTCGTATAATTTCCATTTTTATCAGATACATAATCCACAACAAAATATTTATTTTTATCGTCGTAAATTCTTTCAATCTTTAAATATGGCTTAGAAAGTATCACTTTCATGGTTTGAGTTCCATCATAACTACTTAAAATGTACTTTTGTGCTTGCGTAGTTGGAACTTCTTTTATTTCTTTCAATTCGCCCTTGCTATTAAACTTATCTTTTAATTGGATAATTTTAGGAAGTGCAAGTTTATTTATTTGCAATTCAACAGGCTCTACATTTATTCCGTTTTTCCCGCCATATATAGATAAGAACACTATGATGTCAGAAAGATCCTTGACTAATTCTTTTGATAAAATTTGGGACTTCCCGACTAAGGCTTCAATTTTCTTTGCAAAATCTTCTTTTGAAATATTCATGGATTAATTATGTCTTAATTTAAATAATTTGTCAAATAATCTTCAAGTGCTTTGATTTTGATAAAATATATAGTAATATATTAAGTATAGGAAATACTAGAAAAGATGTTTTGTAAGGATAAAAAACAAGATAAAATTATAGATAGATTTGAAGTTAATGCGCACCAAGGTCTAAATGATGAGCAAGTGCGTGCTCACGCAGAACAAAAATTAATAAATAACACTAAACAAAAAACATCAAAAAGTTATTTTAGAATATTCTTTGATAACATTTTTACATTCTTTAATATGCTTTGGTTAGGTATCTTTATCGCTCTGATGGTAGTAAAATCTTATGAAAATTTGTTTTTTATCATCGTCATTGTGTCCAATATCTTTATAGCAATATTCCAAGAAATTCGGTCCAAAATAACTGTCGAAAAATTATCTTTGGTGACAAGTCCAAAAGTAACTGTCGTTAGAAACGGCGAAGAGATTGAAGTTCTATCCAACGAGATTGTTTTAGATGACATTATTGTGCTGGCTTCTGGCAACCAAATTCCAGCCGACTGCATTTTGCTTGAAGGCTTAGTAGATGTAAATGAAAGTTTGTTAACTGGAGAAAGTAAAGCAGTAAAAAAGCAAAAAGACTCCGAACTTCTCGCTGGGAGTTTTTTAACTAGCGGCAAATGTTATGCTCGCGTAGTAAAAGTTGGGAACGATTGTTACATACAATCTATTGCAAAAGCAGCAAAAAAATTCAAACAACCCAATTCTACCTTATTTAGAGATTTAAAAAGAATAATAAGATGGATCGGGATCGCAATAGTACCCATCGGGACTCTTGTGTTTTGTAATAACTATTTTTGGGCAAAAACCGTGGGTGGAGGGCCCGCCTCCAGCGTTGGCAATGTAGCAGAATCTGTAAGCGCTACTTGCGGAAGTTTAGTCGGCATGATTCCCGCTGGAATGTTCCTTTTGATTTCAATTGCTCTTACCGTTGGAGTTATTAAATTGGCAGAAAAAAAGACGCTCGTTCAGGACATTTACAGCATTGAAATGCTAGCACGTTCAAATATTTTATGTTTAGATAAAACTGGCACAATAACCGATGGAACGATGCATGTTAAGGAAGTTATACCTTATAACAACACAAGCGAAAATATTATAAATTTAGCAATCTCTAGCATATTTAACGCACAACAATCGCAGAACACAACCGCTCGTGCTTTAATACAACATTTCGATATGGATAAAAAATGGGATCCAACTTATAATATTGCCTTCTCCTCAGAAAGGAAATACACAGCAACCTCATTTAAGGATCATGGAACTTTTGCAATCGGCGCGAAAGAGTATATTAAAGCAAAATCAACAAAGGAAATTGATGAAGCGATAAAGTTAGGCGCTTCTCAAGGATTCCGTGTGTTAGTGCTGGCTCATTCGGAAAAGCAATTAATAGAAGACAAACTCCCAACCGACTTAAAAATAATTTCGATCATTTTAATAGAAGACACCATTCGACCAGATGCAGCAAAAACTATTAAATGGTTTAAAGAAAACGATGTACAAATCAAAATTATTTCTGGAGATGATCCTCAAACTGTAAGTTTTATTGCAGGCCGTGTTGGTGTTGAAAATTACGATAAATTCATAAATCTTGAAGGCATGCCTTTAGAAGACGTGGCAAAGATTGCAAATGATTATACAGTCTTTGGTCGAGTCTCCCCAGAACAAAAGCACACTATTATAAAAACATTAAAGAAAAACAATGTTGTTGCCATGACTGGTGACGGCGTAAATGACACATTGGCATTGAAAGAAGCAGACTGTTCTATTGCTATGGCTGATGGAAGTGAAGTGGCAAGAAATATCTCGCATTTGGTCTTGTTAAATTCAAATTTTTCATCGCTCCCAAAAGTTGTTGAAGAAGGACGCCAAGTTGTAAACAATGTTCAAAAGTCGTCTACTCTATTCTTAATGAAAACAATTTTGACAATATTGTTGTCAATATTTGTAATAGCAATACAAACCAAATACCCTTTCCAGCCAAAAAATATGTTCTTGCTTGATTTCTTTATAATCGGGATCTCCTCATTCTTCTTGGCATTATTACCAAATAAAGACTTAATAAGGGGGAACTTTATCCCTTCAGTTTTGAAAAAGGCCGTTCCTTATGGCTTGATAATGTTTGGTGGGATTGTAACCGTTTTACTTTTGGGTAAGTTTAATATTTTAGATGCAGAAGAAACCGTTTCATTAGCAACAATAGTTTTAACGGCCATTGGTTTGGTAAATCTTATCTTCCTTTGCTATCCTTTTACCTGGCTCAAAGCATGCATAATGACATTCGCCTTGATTGGGGTTGTTGGTGCCGCGTTCATAATGCCACTATTTTTTGGCATAACTTTACTCACAGCACATGTTTGGAAACTTGCGATAATACTTGTTCTAGGAGCAATTGTTGCTCATTTAATAATAATGAACATTAAGCTGCTTATACAAAATAAAAGGAAAAGGATTTGAAAATAAAATCTATTAAATTAAATAATTATAGAAATTATGAGAATGAAATCATAAACTTTTCCCCCGCAACGAATATTATCTTGGGTAGAAATGCACAAGGCAAAACTAATTTGCTTGAAGCAATCTTCAATTGTGCAATTGGCAAAAGTATGCGCGCGACTAAGGAAAATGAAGTTATTCGTTGGGGACAAGAAAATGCAAAAATTGAATTAGATTTAGAAAAGAGATTTGGAAAATCAAAGATAGAAATATTTTTCCTTAAAAATAGTAAAAAAGCAATAAAAATTAATGGGTTGCCTATTAAACGAATTGGCGAATTATTGGGCGAACTACACGGCGTATTCTTTGCCCCAGACGAATTAAAATTGATAAAAGAAAGCCCAGAGGATCGCCGTAGATTTATGGATATTGATATCTCTCAAACTTCAAAATCTTATTTCTACCTTTTAGGAAAATATGAAAAGATTATTTTAAGTAGAAACAAATTATTAAAAGAATACAAAGAAAAACTTAATTTTAAACGAAACAAACCGATACAAAACGCTGATTTTGAAGATTTAAAAAGAATGATTAACGTGTACGACCAGCAACTTGCAGATTGCGCAACAAAGATAACAGTTTCGAGGAATAATTTTATAATTTCTCTTGCCCCATTCGCGGAAAAAGCTCATTCATTTTTGACTGACAATCTCGAAAATCTTTCTATTAAATATTGCGGCGCTTTACCAAACTCAGATTTATTGATAACTGATGAAGAAACTATCAACGATATAAAAAACAAATTCTTGTCTCTTTACGAAAAGAATTTCGAAAAAGATTTAGGTTTAGGCTATACAATAGCCGGCCCGCATCGCGACGATATTGAAGTATTAATAAATGGGATTGATGCAAGAACTTTCTGCTCACAAGGGCAGCAAAGAACAGCCGCACTATCGTTAAAATTGGCTGAATTAGAAATAATAAAAGAAGAAACTGGCGAAATGCCAGTTTTAATTCTTGATGATGTATTAAGCGAATTGGATGTTTCTAGAAGAGTAAAACTTCTAAAATTCTGTGCATTGACACAGACTTTTATCAGTTCAACTGATAAACCTGAGCGAATCCCAAATGCCAATATTATAAAAATTCAATCTGCTAAACGAATTAGATAATTACATAAAGAAACTAGTCCTAACGCGACCGCAACGATCGCATGAATTGCAACAATTGTTTTCTTGGCAAGAATTTGAAAGTAAAATCAATAACAATAGTAATAAAATGTTTGTATTATTTGCCAAATCCGTATCAGTTGCAGAAGCAATAATGCCAATGAGCATAACTAATAAAATTTCATTTGAAAAATTCATATTAACTCCTTATGCGACAAATTCTTATATTTTAAATCAAAAAACTCAAAAAAATCTTTTGGGCTTTTTACTTTTGCACTCTACACTAAAATTATCGCTAACTTTATATATGAAAAAAATATTTCATTTGTTAAGGGGTATTTATGGAAAATAGATTTTTATTGTTAACAGAACGAAACAAAAAAGAAGTTTTAAATTATCTTCCATCGGAAACTTCTATTGATAAACTGGCCGTATATTTTCAAAACTTTTCTGACGGCACGCGTTTGAAAATAATTTCCTGTTTAGCCATGTGTGACATGTGTGTTAACGATCTTTCAACCATTTTAAAAATAAATCAAACCACGATCAGCCATCAGTTAAAATATTTGAAATCGCAAAATCTTGTAAGTTGCACAAGAGATGGCAAAATAATACTCTACTCTTTAACAAAGAATAGAGTAAATGAAATTATGTTATCGGCGGTAAACGCTGTGTGAAGAGCATAAAAAATTCAGACGATATCTGAATTTTTTCTTTTTATTAATCAAGTGGGTTAAGTTTATAACGGCCCATTAACGCACAGATCATATCATAGATATTCCAAATTTCGCCAAGGATACAGAACATCAATAAAAATTTAATAAGTGCAGTTTTCCAAGAGCCTTTCATATAGAGTTTGTCAATTCCAAACCACCCTAAAAATAAACAGATTAAGAATAATATTATTCTTCCACCAATACTGCTTTGAGCACCTTTTTTCTTTGCCATAATTCCCTCCATAATTATATATTATCACTTGATTTTAAATATTCCAAATATTTAAATCAATTTATTTAATTATTATTTAATGCCGCTTCAAGTTTTGCTTTTTGGTCAGCAATGGCTAGATTGTCCAGCAACTCATCAATATCCCCGTCAAGGAAATCATCAAGCGAATATACCGTGTAATTTATTCTGTGATCGGTAATTCGGCCTTGTGGGTAATTGTACGTTCTTATCCTTTCGCATCTTTCTGCATTCCCAACTTGATTTTTTCTATTTTCTGAATATTCTTTATCTCTTTGAGTTTTATAGAAATCATACAACTTTGACTTTAAAATTTGGAACGCGCGTTCTTTGTTCTTTATTTGTGATCTTTCATCTTGGCAAGCGACTACTATTCCTGTTGGCATGTGTGTAATTCTGATTGCGGAATCGGTTTTATTAACGTGCTGCCCGCCTGCGCCGCTACTTCTGTATGTATCAATTCTTATATCCTTATCTAAAATTTCAAAATCAACATCTTCAATCTCTGGTAGCACTGCGACTGTTGTGGTTGATGTATGAATGCGACCTTGGGCTTCTGTTTCTGGAACGCGTTGAACCCTGTGAACCCCACTTTCATACTTAAGCCTTGAATATGCTCCCTTGCCACTTATGATAAACGAGCATTCTTTAACTCCGCCGATTTCGGTTTCTGATAAGTCTACCATTTCGACTTTCCAACGATTTCTTTCTGCAAAGCGCGTATACATTTTTAGTAGCACAGAGGCAAATAAGGCAGATTCTTCTCCGCCTACCCCACCGCGTATTTCAATTATAACATTACTATCGTCGTTTTCATCTTTTGGAAGAAGCAATATTTTGATATTTTCTTCAACATCTTCTATCTTTGCTTTGCAAGATTTTTCTTCTTCTTTGAATAATTCGAACATTTCAGGGTCTTTTTCTGTCTTTAGTGTTTTTTCTACACTTTCCAACTCTTTTGTTAATTGCAATAATTCATCATGCGCTAAAGCAAGGCCTTCAAGCGAAGCCCTTTCTTTTACTAATTTTTTCCATTCTTTTTGGTCTGCGATTACTTCAGGTTTTGAAATTAAATCGGTAAGTTCATCAAATCTTTTCTTTATATTGCTTGTTTTTTCTATCATGTTAATCCTTATTTAATAGTGGCTATAACAATTCTATCATTTCCGCTATAATCCTTCTTTATTCTAATGCTTTTAAAGCTGTTTTGCAACAATTTTTTAACACTATTTCCTTGATTGAAGCCTATTTCTAAGACAATAACTCCTTCTTTCTTTAAAAAATCAGAGGTTTTGGCTATTATTTCTCTGTAAAAATACAATCCGTCTTCTCCACCATCAAGCGAAATTAATGGATCATAATTTTTCACTTCTTCGTCAAGAGTTAAGATGTCGGCAGATGGAATATATGGAGGGTTTGAGATTATTAGGTCAAACTTTTCTTTTTTCATGTTCTTAAAGATATCCGACTCAATAAATTTAATTTTTGCATCATTATTTTTTGCATTGTTTTTAGCTATTTCTAATGCTTGCTTGGAAATATCGCTAGCGAATACTATTGCATTTGTTTCTTTTGCTATCGTTATTGCTATTGCACCACTGCCCGTCATTAAATCAAGCACTCGAGCGTTCTGCTTATTTTTGATAATTTTGATTGCCTCTTCAACAACTTGCTCGGTTTCTTGACGTGGAGAAAGCACATTCTTATCAACATAATATTCCCTTCCGTAGAAGTTCGCACGATTGAATATTTTAGTCAGTGGCATGCGTTTTTCGCGCTTATTTAATGCCCCTTTTACCTTACGATATTCCTCAGAAGAAATATGTGTTAAGAGTTTAATTTCTGAACGATTTTTGCCTAAACTTTCAGCGATCAACCAGTCTGTTTCAGCAATATCTTCAATTCCCGCATCGGCCAAACGATTTTTCACTTCAGAGTATGCAACACTAAATGCTATGCCAGCATCTTTTACCTCTCCTATTAAACGCTCTTCGTTTTCTTGCATTAAAATTACCTCGTTTAGTGCCGTAAACGCAATTTCTCTTTCTGTTTGTGTAGGTTTTTCAGTGACCAAAAATGATGAAGGAATCACCACCAATTTAGTAAACAATCCATTATTAAACTCAAATAATTTCAAAAATTCATAAGTCAAAGAAAAGCATAAAATGGTCAATACTGTATTTATTAACAAACGTAGGAAGAAATTTATATCTACCGCCATAAATGATACCACAAAAAGGGAAAGAAGGAAACCAGAAATTATAAAATTTAAAAAATTAGTTGAAAGGTGGTGATTATCCACTTTTTTGTTTTCATAATTTGCCTGCGCTAAATTCCCAGCAGCATTATTGCGATAAAATTGTCTCATTGATGGCACAAAGCGAAGTGACAATAATATTATTAAAAGTAGCCCCACCCTAATTAGCCCAATAATTAATGATACTAGCCCAATATTTATACCATCATCAACCAACACACCAAAAATAAAATATGGAACCAAGATCAGCCCTAAAAATCCTATTAAAGCTCCACTTAATCCGCAAATTGTCAATGTGACAATGTCTCTTCTAACTTTTAACTTTTTAGCAATTTTATCTTCTAAATCTTCCTTGTTGCCCTGCAAAATAATTTGAGATTTATTCAATGAAGTAATAAATACATAGATGCCAAAGAATAGCAGTGCTATCCCTCTAAAAAATGGTAAAGTTACACCCCAAAAATTCTTTTTGTACTTGTACGAAACAACATCAATCTTTCCTTTTTGATTGATTTTTGCCATAGCAATATTTTTTTCATGTGACGCTACTGAGCCATTAATGACTGGAAACATTATCATAGCTTAATTATTGACACAAATACAAAAAACAAACATAAAGAAAATCACATAAAAAAGCAGGACTTTCATAGAAAATTCTGCTAAATTTGTCTTCTTAATTTATAAAATACTTTAAACAATTTGTTCTGTTGTTGGTTTTGCTGCTGCTTTTATAGTTGCCTGTTCAATTTCTAATTTCAATCTCTCTTTGAAATCTTCCTTTGCAAATTGCACATCGTCAACCTCTTTCGCATTTGCTTTAGTAAAAAAGGCCTTTCTATCTTCGTTTGTGGAATCTTTAGCAACAAACAGACATGCGGTTAAAACCGAGTCAAAATCGGTTTTATCTAATAAATCATAGTAGATTTTCTCGTAGTCGTAATTCTTATTTTTTATCTCTTTGTTTGTAAACATTTGCCCAAAAACTTCTAAAGTTTTGCAGGCAACCCCAGATAAGCACTTACCTCTATAAAATAAAGTCTTCTTATTTGGACTTTTGTCCTTTAGGTCCGAAACAATTATGTCGAATTGCCCAAACAACTCAGCAACCAACTTGCCATCATCAAGCTGATATTTAGTAGTAATAGCTTCAGCCAATTTGCCGCCATCTCCAGTTAATAAAGTCTTGAAAACCAAATTTTCATCGATATCTTTCAATATCTCTGTAAGAAGTGTGGTGATTATTAGATAATCATTTTTGTCTTCTTTATATTGGTTGGTCAAATAAGAAACAATCCCCTCATTTAAACCCTTGCCTTTCTTAAAAGTAATCGTGTTTGGTTGCATATCTATTTCTTTTTCAAATCCTATATATGGAGCGAGTTCTGCAGATGCTGCATGATACATTTCATGTAAGACATTCTCAACTTCGGCAAAATCTTGTAAAGCAATTTCATTTAATTCTTCTATATTCTTTATGATCGCTTTTCCGTTTTCATCCATCATATATCCTGTTCTATCTTGATTCGGCTCATAATTGTAAGCGATTTTTACAAAATTTGCCCTTATGTTTCTGTTGGCTTCATTGTTTGTTAATGGTCGGTATTTAATTAAATCAATTCGATTTGCTATTGCCAACTTTTGTTCATAGGTAAGATCTGTGGCAAGCACTTTGTTTAAAACAATTTTTCTTGCAAGTCTAATCTTTTCAATATATTCTGGATCATTGCCTATTGCTGGTGGGTTTGGTATAAAATTATCAAAATCAAATACTATCTTGTTCATAAGTTCTCCTACTTATTATGATAGTATTCTTTTGCTCTTAAGTCAATATCATTTATAAAAATTAATAAAAAAACAAGATAATCTTAAAAATCTTGCTTTTTATCATGTTTTTGAATATTATTTACCAAGTCTCTTATTGAAACGTTCAACACGGCCACTGGTATCAACAATTTTTTGTTTTCCAGTAAAGAATGGATGACATTTATTACAAATATCAATCTTTAATTCGTTCCCTGCTACTGTTGAACCTGTTTTGAAAGTATTTCCGCAAGCACATGTGACTGTGATTTCATGGTAATTTGGATGTGTGTTTTCTTTCATATTTACCTCACTATTTTTTAACCTTAATTTTTGCTAACAAGCTTTAAATCAACGCGACCTTTATCATCTATCTTTAAAACTTCAACTTCAACTTCGTCTCTAAGATTTACTACATCTTCAACCTTTTCAACGCGTTTTGATGAAAGTTTTGAAATGTGAATCATCCCATCTTTTCCTGGTGCAATTTCAACAAAAGCGCCAAACTGCATAATTTTTACAACCTTTCCGCTGTAAATTTTTCCAACTTCCAAATCTTCTGCAATATTTAAGATGATTTGTTTTGCTTTTTCTGCCATATCAGCATCTGGAGTTGCGATAAATACTTTTCCTTCATCTGTTATGTCAATTTTTACGCCAGTTTCTTCAATAATCTTGTTGATGACTTTTCCGCCAGAACCTATAACATCTTTTATCTTATCTGGGTTGATTGTAAATGTAATGATTTTTGGTGCATATTTTGAAAGTTCTGCGCGTGGCTTGTCTAATACTGCAAGCATTTTGTCTAAAATAAACAATCTTCCCTTCCTTGCTTGTTCAAGTGCTGTTGTTAAGATATTTTCATCAATTCCTTTGATTTTGATATCCATTTGAATTGCTGTGATACCTTTTTCTGTCCCCGTGACTTTGAAATCCATGTCACCAAGGAAATCTTCAAGCCCTTGAATGTCTGATAAGACTGCGACTTTCTTGCTTTCTTCATCTTTAATAAGCCCCATTGCAATACCTGCAACTGGTGCTTTGATAGGAACGCCTGCATCCATAAGTGCTAATGTTGAACCACAAGTACTTGCCATTGAAGATGAACCATTTGAAGAAAGGATTTCACTTACAAGTCTAATTGCATATGGGAATTCTTCTTCTGAAGGAATAACTGGTTCAAGCGCTCTTTCTGCAAGTGCACCGTGTCCAATTTCGCGTCTACCCGGGCTTCTAAGAGGTTTTGCCTCTCCTGTAGCATATCCGGGCATATTGTAATGATGCATATATCTCTTGCCTTCTTCATCATCAAGCCCTTCGAGTTTTTGTATCTCTGAAATTGTCCCAAGGGTTAAAGTTGTTAATGCTTGAGTTTGTCCACGCGTAAATACACCCGTTCCATGAACTCTTGGCAACACGCCAACTTCACACCAAATTGGACGAATCTCTGTCAATTCCCTTCCGTCTGGCCTAACACCATCTTTAATAATCTTTCCACGAACAATCTCTTTTGTGATCTTGTAGATAATATCTCCAATTTGTTTTGTTTCTTCTGGATAGATTTCTGCAAAATGTGCATAGATTTCATCGTTTGCAGCATCTTGTTTTGCTTGTCTTTCTTGTCTGTCAAATTCATCAAGCGCTTTAACAATCAAAGGGGTTGCAAATTCTCTTACTATTTTATCAATCTCTGGGTCGATAACATTGTAATTGATTTTGTCATTTACTGGTTTACCAATTTCTTCTTTAACTTTCTTAATAAATTTAACAATTTTCTTGATTTCTTCATGACCAAACATGATACCATCAAGCATTTCTTTTTCTGTGACTTCTTGAGCGCCAGCTTCGACCATTAAAATAGCTTCTTGTGTTCCGCTAAGCATTAAGTGCATTCTACTCTTTTCTTTTTGTGCTACATCTGGGTTGATGACATATTTCCCATCAACTAATCCAACACAAACTGAACCTGTTGGCCCCATAAATGGAATGTCTGAAATACTAAGCGCAAAACTTGAGCCAAGCATCCCAAGTACTTCTGGTGCTACATCTGGGTCTACTGAAAGTGCAGTTGCGACAATTGTCACATCGTTGAAAAACCCTTTTGGGAAAAGCGGACGAAGCGGACGATCTATCAATCTTGATGTTAAGATTGCTTTATCGCTTGCTCTTCCTTCACGTTTTTTAAATCCGCCAGGAATTTTTCCTACGGCATACATTTTTTCTTCAAAATCTACTGAAAGTGGGAAAAAATCGATACCCGGTCTTGGTTCTGTGCTCATGTTAGTGTTTACTAAAACTGCGGTTTCCCCGCATCTTACTAAACAACTTCCTGCTGACAGTTCACAGAATTTACCTGTTTCAAATGTGACTTTTTTGCCACCAATCTCAATTTCGAAAATTTGAGCCTCTTTATTACTCATTTAATTTAATTCTCCTTTTGCTTTACTTACCCCTGTAAGTAAAAAATTTATTTCCCTTTATTTTTTGTGATTATCTAATGTTAAGTGACTTTTTAAGTTCACGATAAGCATTGATATCTTTATCTTCAAGATATTTTAAAAGACCTTTTCTTTGTCCAACAAGTTGAAGCAACCCGCGACGTGAATGATTGTCTTTGTGGTTCTCTTTCAAGTGTTCTGTTAAGTGATTAATTCTCTCTGTTAACAATGCAATTTGAACTTGTGGTGAACCTGTATCGCTTTCTGATAAACGATATTTTTCGATTATCTCTTTCTTTGCGTTCTTATCCATGTTTTTACCTCCTACATAAAATTCGCTTCAAACAAGGTTTATCGTAACTTAGGAGTATACGCGATAAACTTCGCATGAAGTACTGTGAAGTATAATAACACATAAAATAATAGATGTAAAGTGTTTTCGGTTAATTTTTCTCTCTTATTTTGTTGGTATTTTTATATAAATTCTATTTGGCAAGACGCATAT
>CAYJAO010000004.1:0-16377 GCA_964368355.1 uncultured Lachnospiraceae bacterium
CGTCAAAATCCGACGAAAGCATGAGTACAAGAAAAAAATAATATGTTATGCTTAGCATGTAACAGGTGAATTTAGGAATAGAATAATAATTAATTTATTGAACAACCTAATTTTACTAAAAATTTTACGGAGGTGAAAAATGTTTCAATTAGCAAATTTAATTATGGGTGCAAAATTTATGGGCTCTGAGGCTTTTTGGAGAAATTGGTATCCAGAGGCTGATGCAACTAAGATTGAGGAATTAGACGCTCAGTTCGGTTGGGTTGAACAAATTTATACTGGGATTATGACAATCTTAGTTCCTATTCTTGCAATAGTGGCTGCGGCAGGTATTATTTGGGCAATCGTTCTTGGAGTTAATATGGCGAGAGCAGATAGCACAGAAAAACGAGAAGAAGCTAAGAAAAGATTGATTGGATTGATTGTCGGTATTGTAATCTTAGTTGTATTAATCATATTCTTCACAACATTGTTCCCATTAATTCTCGAATCTTTAATTACATTTGAGTAAATAAAACGATAAGAACTCGGCGGTCGCCGAGTTTTTTTATTCTTTTTGTTTTGAAAATATTGTTAAATATGATATATAATATAATTATAGAGGTGGAATATGGCAAAATTGAAAAAATGGTGGCCTTTAATATACATAGTACTTGTTTTTGTTATTGCAGTTATTGTTGGTAATCTAACTCGCCCAGAAGGAGAGCAATTTGAGCCTAACGTGGGCGTCATTACAAACACTGGCACGCTTGTAATATTTGGCGTTTGCATGGCGCTATTGGCAATTTATTATGTTTCAAAGTTAACAAAAGATGGTTCAAAAACATCAGGAGAAGGTGTGACGAAGTCAGGGGATAAAATTTCTCAATACTATGATGCAAGATTTATTAAAGATAGCGAATTGTTAACAGAAAAACGTTTCGGCCCATGCACTTGGGCAACTTTAGGTAAAGTTAAGAAAGATGGCATTGTTATTCGTAGTCTTAAAAAGGGCGGAAAACTTTTAATTAATCTTTACGATCCTATCCATACTATGATTATTGGTACTACTGGCTCCGGCAAAACACAGAGTTATATCAACCCTTCAATCCGTATTCTTTCACAGATTGGTACGAAGCCATGTTTGGTTATTACAGACCCCAAGGGCGAAGTTTATAGAGACAACGCGCTTCAATTGAAAGATGCAGGATATAGAATTTCTGTTCTTGATTTGAGAAATCCTTATGCTTCAACGCGTTGGAATCCCATGGACAATGCCTTCGTTCAATATCACAGAGCGCAGAACATGCAAAAGGAAGTTAAAATTCATAGACAAGATTCTCCTAAAGATTACAAATTAAAATTAGCTTCACATTTGAAAGATTACAAAAATGAATGGTATGAATTTAACAGAACGGCGTATAGTTTTAAAGAACAATTAAAGAGTGACTTGGAGGCGAAAGCCCAAGAATTAAGGGATAGTGCAGAAAATGAACTTCGTGAAATAGCATCAGCAATTGTTCCTATTGAAAGTAAAACCGATAGTTCTTGGGAACGCGGTGCGCAAGATTTTATTTTTGGTATTATGTTGGCAATGCTTGAAGATAGTTTAGATCCAGAACTTGGCTTAACAAGAGAAAAATTTAATTTTTATAACATGGCGAAAATTGCAACATATAAAGATAGCGACCCAGACAACCCATTTGGGACGGTAAGAAATTATTGCAGTTATCGCTCAAAATTCTCGAAAGTTGCTTCTTTGACATCTACAGCAATCAACAACGCTCCAAATACTACTCGTTCATATATGGGTGTTTTAATGAGTAGAATTTCCATATTCCAAGATGCTGGTATTTGCTACGCAACAAGCTTTAGCGATATGTCGTTTGACGATTTTACAGACCAACCAACAGCATTCTTTATTAAAGTCCCAGATGAAAAAGAAAGTAGGCACTGTATCGCAACTATGTGCGTTTCGCAGTTGTATAAAAAACTTGTTGAAAAAGCAAGTGAAACTGAAAAACTTAGGTTAAATAGAAATTGTTATTTCATGCTAGATGAATTTGCCAACTTGCCAAAGATTGATAAAATGGATACCTTGGTAACAGTTGGTCGTTCTCGTGGTATTTTCTTTTCATTAGTTATTCAAAGTTATAGCCAGTTAGATAACAAGTATGGCAAAGAGGCAGCAGAAACTATTCGTTCAAACTGCAACATTCAAATCTTTATCGGAACAGAAGATCAAAAGACTCGTGAAGAGTTCTCAAAGATGTGTGGCGATATTTCTATTGAAACAAAAACCGCATCTACGAGCAAGAGTGAAAAAGAAGACGGGGGAACAAGTAAAAGCGAGCAATCACAAAGGCAAACCCGTCCGCTCATATACCCTTATGAGTTGGGGCAACTAAACAAATTTAATGTTATTATTAAGATATTTAAAGAAAACCCAATTAAAACGGAAATGACGCCATTCTTTGCAACCCCGCAATTTGACAAGAGAAAAGCCCCAGAAGAATATGCGCCATCAAGAGCATTAAACGAGGAAAAGATTTATTATGATATCACACTTCGCAACAAAAAAATTATAAGAGGCAACAAATCAGGTTTTGACGATTTTGACTGGTAAAATTAGCAACAAATAACAGCCATAAAATAGATTTATGGCTTTTATTTATCTAAACCACTTGACAAAAATACTATAAATGATATTATTATACGGACGGAGAAAAATATGCTTACTACAAAAGAAATTAAGGGAAAGATAATAAAAGAGAACAAAAATGTTAATCCTTTAACAATTGATGTATTTGAAAGTTTTGATAAGGATGGGGGTTCTCGTGGCGTTTTTGCATTGATATATAATTGCCAAGTCAAGAACACTTCTGCAATAACAGAGGCCGATAAAAAGAAACTTATTCAGTTGACAACTGGAAGCCCAAACGATGCTTTAAATATATTCCTAGAGTATTATAGAAACAAGCCAAAAATGATTGAAATGGTGACCGACTATGCTTTAAAAAAAGAATCTCTCCAATTGCCAATTAAAGAAATTTTTGAATATTTTGAGAGTGTAAAGGAACCAGAGCAAGAAAGAGTAGAAGAAGATGGGATTTTGAAACCTCATGGAAGTATTGGGGGGTATAAAGTTAACGTTAATAATGGTACGCTAGATGGAAATGCTATATTTAATTCTCAAATAACAGTTGAGAAGATTGGCAGTAAGAAAAAAGAAATAACTCGTTGCTTTGTAGAAAATATAGAGACACAGGAAGACGCCAGAGGTAAAGGTTTATGTAGAGAGATGGTTACGAAGATGTTGCCAGCACTATGTACAAATGACAATATTCCCGCCATAGTGCTCCAAGCAAGTGCTTTTGACACAAATAGTGCGGTTAAAGGCGGACAAGAAAAATTAGAAAAGTTTTATGCAGATAGTGGCTTTACCAGAGTGACAGCAGATGAAGACGATATATACACAAAGTTTGACGATTTTGATGAAGGGATGCCAGTTTTTGTAAAAGAAGTAATTCAAGAAAACGCGCTTACAAATGATTGGATGTTTTAATATAAAAATATAACAAAAAAAACAAAGGGCAGCCTTTGTTTTTTTTGTAGAAATGGGCTATTCAACTTTATTATTTTGGACTTGTTGCCTTAATAAATCTCTTATTTCACTCAACAATTCTTCTTGTTTTGCGTTTGATACTTTAATTCCTTGTGTCATTTGTGCTACGGCACTTTCGTCAAGATAAGGGACTGACTTTATCTCTTCAGCCTTTGGTGCTTCGGTTATAATTTCAGTTGTTTCTTCTATAATTTCACCGTTTTTATTCTTTTTCTTTTTGCTCTGGTTTATGTCTTTCTTTATTTCAGTTGCAACCGATTCGAATGTTTTTTTAGATTTTTGTAATATGCGCAAAGCAAGGAAGATAAAGAATGAGATAATTAAAAAGTCTAAAATTGCTTGGAAGAATATTCCATAGCTAAGCGCAGATTCTGCTTTTAAGAGTGTGCCGGCATTATCGTATATAGCGGGAGTGATAATCCATTTCCAATCGGCAACGCTAACCCCACCAGTTGCCAAACTTATTAGTGGCATAATCACATCGTTCACTAAACTGCTTACGATTTTACCAAAAGCGCCACCAATAATAACAGCAACTGCCAAATCCATTACATTGCCTTTGGAAACAAATGTTTTAAAGTCTTTCCAAAAAGTACCTTTTTTGCTTTCTTTTTTTTCGGTTTTTTCTTCTATCTTTTCTTCTATCTTTTCTTCAATAGGCTTTTTTTCGATTTTTTTCTTTTTCATAGGTTCTCCTTCAACACTATAAATATATCATAATTTTAGATTGAATAAAAATAAAATGCTACAAAATTTCTTGTTCAAACTTATTTTGTTTTTGAGGGAGGAAGAATGAAGTTAATGCAAGGAGAAGAAATAAGGAAGACATGATGACATAGTATATATTCATGCGGACTATGAAGCTAGAAAAGAGCAAGAAGAAAGCCCCAATTAAATAACCCTTTGTCCGCTGGCGAGAAACTGATAATGCTAGGATTTCTTTAAATTTTAGTTTCGGCGTCAAACTTAATTCCCTTAAATTTTCTGGATAGAAATTATGAGGCTTTATGAGTTTTACAAAACAATCTTTTGAGTTTAATAGTATGATTTTAAAATCTTTTATTTTTGTAGCAAGTTTATATGTTTCGTTATCAATCTTATATCCACAAACTATCAACTTAGTAGGTTTTTGCTTTTCTATTCTTTTTATTATATCAACTAACCCCTGAGCGTTAATGGGTGAGTAAGAGTAAAAAGGATACAGTATGGTTTTATTTTTTGTGTCGTTTTCTAATTTTTGTTGCTCAGTGTTGCTGTCTTCAAGATTTTTGCTATTTTTTTGTGTTATTATCACAAATTTGCTTGTTTTTTTTGCTGAATAATTTATTTTAGATAATTTATAAAAATAATTTATAGCATCTTGTGAGGAGAACACAAAAGTTGCAGAAATTTTATCTGCCAACTTTTGCTCCTCTTCTTTTAAATTGTTTTTAGCATTTTTCTTTGAGAGTAAAAAGTGTAGCATAAATTCTATCGCAACAGTTAAAATTGCTGTGTAAGTTATTGCCAAGCCAAAATCTCTGATGAAATACCTTGTCCAAACAAGACATATCAAAAAGATTAAGAAACTTCTAAATAGGATATTAAAAAATTTAAAAATCATATAATGATTATTGACAAATTTATAATATATAAACTATAAATTGAATGGAGGAAGATAGTGTTTTTTAGTACAAAGTATCTATAAAAGATTGACATCTTATGTTTAGAATGTTAAAATAAAAATAGAGTAGATATGAATCCAGAAATAATAAAAGAAATCATAAAGATTTTAGAAGACAAAAAATTAAAGAATATAGAAGCTTTTGATTTAAAAAACAAAAGCAGATTAGTCAAGTTTATAATCTTGGCTACTTCTACAAACGAAAAAACCTGCCGCCTTCTTGCCCATGAAGTACAAGAAGAGTTAAATAAAATAAACATGTCAACAACAATGGAAGGAGAATTCCCTGGCAATTGGATTATTTTAGATGCAGCGGAGATATTGATAGAAATATTTACTGAAGATGCGCGGAAATATTATAATCTCGAAAAATTATGGGGCGATTCAAAGAACAGAATTGCGGAATTAAAATCAAGAAAAAAGAAAAATTAGAGGCTTCGCCTCTTTTTTATTAAAAAAAGAAAAAGGCATTAGCCTTTAACTTATCTTTATTTCTATGTTTTCCCCAGTGTTTGCATCTTGATACATCAACCAATAGCCAAGTTCTTCTGGTTTTTCAGGGTCAAGTGGCAACCATTGGCTGATCCCGCTAAATTCTCGCGGTGGCTCTATTGAATATTGTCCTGGCATGCCGTAGCAGACGTATTGGACTTTGTCGTTTTCATATAATAAGCCAATCACAAAATATTGCCCATTGTCTTCATAATCTACTTTTATCCATTTACTATCAGGAATAATTTCATTTAAGAAAGTTTCCTCTGGATATCTTTCAAAAAGTAAGGCTAATTGATTTTTTATCTCATCGTAAAATGTTCCTTCTGAGACGTCTGGTGGGGTGTATGTATTTTTTTGCCGATAGTCATTAAAGATATTCAATTGTTCGCTTTGATTTGCTGCAACCCTTGCGCCTGCCTCTTTGCCACCATAAAAAGCATTACGATAATTACAGTGAGCACATTTATCTCTTTCACACATTTCTCTATCAATCATTTCATCTAGTTCTTCTTTTTCATCATCATCATAATCAATGCCCGATAAATCTAAGCGTTCAGCTACTGTTTTCGCTGATAAATTTGTATTGTCTAGCAAATCAAAATTTTTAGATAACGCGCCAGAAAAATTATCTGCGACTTTACCGTCACTTGCTCCCAAAAGTAAAGGGGTGGCGTTCCCGCCCAAAATATTGACTAATGCGCAAGAGAATTTGTCTGCATTTTTTTCTGTTTTTAAACTAAAAGAGTAAAAGCTTTGGCTCTTTTCAGATAATGCTGACTTATACACTTCGTTGCCGAACAAAAACGCCAATGTTAAGATCCCGCGAGGAGTTTCCTTGAAATTATATAAGCGAATTGAGCCGGTGTATCCATCTTCGCGTTTTTCCACATTTACGACAGCTTTTTTATTAGAGCCATCAAGCGCAGAAAGTACTAAAGTTTTTTGTTCCATATTTCTCCTAATGTAAATATATGGGCATAAAAAATTGATTTTGCCGATTTACAATATTATTATATATGAATTAAAAGTGGCTTTTGCGCGAAAAAAAAGCAAAAAAAACGCCTTTTTTGCAATATTTGTAAGGATTTTTATAAATTGTTCGATAGATATATAAAATCTTTGATTTCTAATTCTTCTGCACGAACAGAGGGGGATTTTTGTAAATCTTTTATTAAAGAAAGCAGATGTTCTTTATTTGCTTTAAAATTTTTAGTTAAATTATTCACTAATGTTTTTCTTCTCATTGAAAAAGATGCGTTAACTAATTTTTGAAATTTCTTGCTATCGTCCGCTTTTGGCTTGCTTTCATTTGGTGTTATTTTTATCAGTGCAGAATCTACATTTGGGGACGGAGTAAACATTTTTCTGTTAACCGTGCGAAGATTTTTCACATCGGCGTAATAATTAAGCATTATTGTCGCAATGCCATATTCTTTTGAATTAGACCTAGCGCTATATCTTTCCGCAACTTCTTTTTGTATCATTATGGTTAAAGATAAAACATTTTTTGTGTTTTCTATAAACTTGAAGATAAGTGGGGATGTAATGTAGTAGGGTAAATTTGCAACTACGTGATATTTCCCCTCATTAAAATCACTTTCAATCTCTTTTATTGGCGTTTTAAGCGCGTCTCTCATATAGATTGTTAAGTTATTATGTTTTTTTGCTAATTCGTTTAGGTGCTCGGTTAAATTTTTATCTATTTCATAAGCTACTACTTTCTTTGCTTTGCAGGACAGTTTTTCAGTTAAAGTACCCGCGCCTGCGCCTATTTCTAACACATTATCTTTTTCTGTTATTCCAGCATCAAAAACTATAGCAGACAATAAATTGCCGTCGAATATAAAATTTTGACCAAATTCTTTCTTAAAATTAAAATTTTCCATATCATCCTTAATTCAATAAGTTGGGGAATACTTTATAACAATTTTCAGTTGTTCTTTTTTCAACTTCATCAACTGGCATTTCTAAAATATTTGAAATTTTGTTTGCTATTAAAGGAATGTTCGCAGGCTCATTTATTTGACCGCGGAAAGGCTCTGGGCAAAGATAGGGACAGTCTGTTTCAAGGGTGACCCTATCTAATCCTATTTCCCTTAAAACACTGGGCATATTGTGTGCATTCTTGAATGTAATCGCTCCTCCCAATGAGATATAAAAGCCTAAGCCAAAAACTCTCATGGTGGTTTCAATACTGCCGTTGTAGCAATGCAAAAGCCCGCCGCTTGTCAAGATATTTTTATTCGCTTCAAGAATCTTTAATGTGTCACTAGTCGCATCGCGCATGTGTATCATAACTGGCAAATTAACTTGGTGCGCCAATTCAATCTGGGTTTGGAACATTTGTTTTTGAGCTTCAATAAACTCTTCTCTTGAAATATTTTGTATAGAGGAATTAAGTTTTTTTACTTCATCAATTTGCCATTCTAAATCGTAATAATCCAGTCCAATTTCTCCAATTGCAACAACTTTTTTATTGTCTTTACAAGATAAAATTAAATCTTTCATTTTTTTGTCAAAAGAAAGAGCATAGTTCGGGTGTGCTCCAATCGTTGCATAAACGTTATTGTATTTTTTCGATAAATTAATGGCAACAATACTCGATTGATAGTCACAACCTGCGCAAACGATTTTTCCAACATTATTTTCTTTTGCACGAGAGATCACATCATCGATTTTGCCGATCAATTTCTCATTATTTATATGTGCATGTATATCTATAAGCATGCAATAAGTTTACCACAAAAAATCACTAAGTTAACAAAAAATTACAAAAAGAAAATTTATTACAGACACAAAATTTAAAAATATGGTTTTTTTTATACCCTGTATCAAAGATGCGTGCGGTTTTAATCCAAGACAATGAAACTTCTCAATAACTATTGACAAAACATTTATTTGTGGTAGAATAATAGCGTTAGTTAGCCAGACAGTCGCATGCCTTCGCAGTGGAGAGCATGAGGAAAGTCCGAGCTTCATAGAACAAGGTGCCGGTTAACTGCCGGTGGAGGCGACTCTAAGGAAAGTGCAACAGAAATAAACCGCCAAACTTCTAAATTTTTGCTTATAGTCTCAAAATGATTTTTTACTCTCGGTCATTTGCGTTTTAGTAAATTCCCGTCGAGATAAAAAAAGATTTTGAAACTGTAATCTCAAAATTTAAAAGTTTATCACAAACAAGTTTGGTAAGGATGGAAAGGGGAGGTAAGAGCTCACCGCATGCTTGGCAACAAGCGTGGCACATGTAAACCCCACTTGAAGTAAGGTTAAAAGAGGCAATGGGTTGTTCGCCCGCTTCTTAATAACACCGCTTGAACGTTTTGGAGACATAACGTCTAGATAGATGACTGTCAAACACAGAACTCGGCTTATAGACTAACTATCATGAAAATAAAAAGGCGAATTCGCCTTTTTTTCTTTTAAATACATATTTTATTTGATATAATATCATTACATGAAAAAAGAAATTAATTATAGGAAACAATATGATGATCTGGACTCGGGCATAACGTATGCCCTTGCTATAATTATCCCAATTGCCATAGGCTTGATTTTAACGTTAATTTTTAATAGTATTGCATCGTCAAAGGGAATAGTTAATGCGCAAGGTGTAGCCGATTTTTCTCAAAGCCCAACAATGTACACTATATATATGATAATAGTCAGCTGTTCTTTGCTTGGAATTTTCTTTGTGTATAATAAGGTTGCTAGAATAGATTTTAAACAAGCAAGTTTGCTTAAATTAAAATTTGGTTGGGTTAATGCTGGTGTGTGTATAGTAATTGCGCTTGTCACATTATTTGGTTTTAACTATTTGATAAGTTATTTAACCCACTTAATGAGTCTGGTTGGATATAACCCTGATAGCAGTTTACCATTACCATTAGATAATGCGGGCTGGCTTATTTTAAATCTCTTTGTTTTAGCAGTGATACCTGCCATTTGTGAAGAGTTTATTTATCGTGGGATGATATTGAATGGGTTTAGAAAGTTTGGCAGCATTGCAGCAATATTTATTTCAGCATTATTTTTTGCGCTTGCGCATGGTAGCGCTATGCAGTTTTTCTATCAATTCGTATTGGGTGTAGTATTGGCGGCGGTTGTTATAAAAACGGGGTCAATTATCGCAAGCATGGTTGTCCATTTTGTAAACAATGCAACTGTTTTAATATACAACTACATTTATATTCAAACTGGGACGGATGCAACGACAGCATTTACGCCAGGCATGATAGTTTTATCATTTGCATTGGCACTTGCAGCGGGAATTTTACTATGGTTTTTAATTGCTTGGTTGAGGGAAAGGAAAATAAAAATCTTAGACAACAGCCAAGAGGCAACAGACGAAAATCTGTCGAAAGAATTATCGGCAAATGAGCAATATAGTGTAAAATATACAAAAGAGAATAGAGGGTTCTCATCAAATCAATCTAAATTAGCCTTTGGTGTTGCTCTGGCAATTTCTGTTGCTTTGTGGGCTGTTGGAACATTTTTTGCATAAAATGTTAATTATTTTAAAAAAACATTATATAATAGTTAAGTAAGGAAGAAAATTGAAGAGAAGTAATATTTTTAATACAAACTTGGTGTATTTCATAATAATGGTGTTGTTCGTCGTCATCAGGATTTGTACTGCAATGAATGCATTTTCCTTTTTGGGTGTAGCAGAAGATGTTGTTTTAACTTCGTTTGTGCAAATAGGCTTAATGTTGATATTGCCTCTTTTCTTAATATCTAAACTAAACAAGAAAAAATCAGGAGATACACTAGAAGATTTCGGCTTCAAAAGGATTGATTTTAAAACTGTTTTGATTTCTATTCTTATTGGCATCTTGGTTTTTATACTAAACATAGCGATAAGCTCTTTCTTTAATTTTATTCTTGGGCTTTTAGGATACTCGCCAGTGTCGGGCGGTTCAACAGTAGACGCATCGTGGGTGAACTTTGCCATTTCAATTATTATTGTTGCCATTTTACCTGCTGTTTGTGAAGAATTTACACATAGAGGGCTTTTGCTTTCCGGATATAAAGTCCTGGGAGTAAAAAAAGCAATTATTTTTTCCGGGTTGTTGTTTGGCTTGATGCACCTAAACATCGGGCAATTCTTTTACGCAAGTATAATTGGCATGATTTTGGCCACTGTTGCACTATTTTCAAGAAGCATAATCCCAGCTATGATCATTCATTTTATCAATAATTTCATAAATGTGTATTTAGATTTTGCAAGGGCAAGGGGAATATTTGGCGGTGATTTTTATAGCAAAATAAGTAGTTATTTATCAGGCGGGAATCTGTTTACGACCTTGCTAGTTGTTATATTGTTTGTAACATTATTATCTACGCTTTTGTTCTATTTAATAAGTTTGTTGCTGAAACAAAATGCGCAAAAATCAGTGCAGGACTACGCCGAAAAGGCGGCAATAGCAGAAATGAGAAAAGAGGTTTTAGGAGATATTTCTTCAACTGAAAATTCCGGTCCAACTCAGCCTCCAATCATTTTTACTCGAAATACTTTGAAAAATACGATGAAAGTAAATATTCCTTATGAGGTTTTGGGGTTTTATCTCCTTCCGCAGGTTAAGCCTAACAGATTAGATAAATTGTTTTTCTACTCCACTGTTCTTCTTGGCGGGCTAATAACTCTTTCTACATTTTTATGGGGAGTTATTTAATGGAATTAATATTTAAAAAACACGCATTGTGCGTGTTTTTAGCTTATTAAAATTATCTTAAAAAAGATAGTTTTGCTTTTATTCGAGTTAGACTGTTTTCAATGCTTTTTTGCGTTTTGCCTAAAGAACTTGCCATTTCTTTATAACTTAAACCTTTTAGATAAAGCGAAAGTACTCGCTTTTCAAAAGTACTAAGCCGATTAATTATCTCTTGTTTTATTTCAGCGACTTTTTCTTTAGATATTAATTTTGCATCAGGCAATTGATCTGGTGAGGGGATTATAAATAATAATATCTCATCGTCCTCATCATCTTTAAGATCAAAACCGCCTTGATTATTTAAACTGATACAATCGTTGAGGGCTTTATTTTTTTGCCTATTTGCACCTTTTACAGCAGATTGAATTTGACGATTTATGCATAAAATTGCAAAGGAACGAAAATCAACACTATCTGGTTTAAATGATTGATAAGCCTTAAAAAGACCGATCATGGCCTCTTGATATAAGTCGTCGCTATCTTGTCCCGCGAGAAAATACCTTCTTGCTATGCGAACAGCAAGAGGTTTATATCTTGTTAAAAGTTCTTCAAGCGCGCTCTCGTTTCCAGAGAGAGACCCTTCTATTAACTCGCTATCACTTTTTTGCATAATAATATTATAACATTTTATTCTTTAAACGCAAACTAACTTGACCTTTGGTTATAAATTATATACAATATATCTAAAGAGCAGATGAGGGATTATGAAAGATAGAAAGAATATAGCTATAATATATGATTTTGACTATACTTTGAGCGTAGATAATAGCCCAGTATTTGGGCTGTTCCCACTTTATCAAATATCTGGGAATGATTTTTGGGAACACATAGAAGTTTCTAAAGCAAAAATAGGAATGGAAGCCATATTAGGGTATCTTTATTATTTAAAAAAGATGGCAGAAGAAAAGGGTAAACCCCTTACAAAAAAAATACTAAATGATTCGGGTAAAGATATTAAATTTTTTCCCGGAGTAGAAAGTTGGTTTGAGAGAATAAATAAATTTGGCAAAAAGAATGGAGTAAAGGTAGAACATTATTTAATTAGTTCAGGGATAAAAGAGATTTTAGAAGGTTGCAGCATAGCTAAGCATTTTACAAAAATATTCGCTAGCAGCTATCATTATGACGAAAAAGGACAGATAGATTGGCCTTTGGTTGCAATAAATTATACAAACAAAATGCAATTTATACACAGAATAAACAAAGGGATATTAAATATTTCTGACGATAGCAAAGTAAATGGTTATATGCCAAAGGATGAAAGACCTGTGCCTTATGAAAGGATGGTTTACATAGGAGATGGATATACCGATGTTCCTTGCATGAAATTAATCAAGAGCAAGGGTGGTTGTGCCGTTGCTGTATATTCTCAAGGCAAAGATGAAACTGCTAAAAAAATGCTTGAAACTCAAAGAAGTTCCTTTTCATTATTGGCCGATTATACAGAAGGTAGCGAACTAGACATAAAGATAAAAGACTTTATATCTAATGCATAAAACAACATAAAAAGAATATTTATGCAAAAAATCAAAGTTTTATGCAAAATACTTGACAAAATATTTTCCTTATGATATATATACTATAACTTACATAAAAAAACGAAAGGAAAAGGCAAATAAAGATTAAAAAACACTCAAGATTAATCAATTTTATTTGTAAAAGTAGGGTATATGACTTTTAACAAAAGAAAATTTAATATAGCGGTTGCTTTCGTCATGCTACTGATTTGTTTGGTGGTTGGCTTTTCGTGTATTGATTTTTCAACTAACAGTATAGATAACATCAATGCTGAAGAAGGTGATGGAGTTGATGCTGGCGGGGGCAATGCTGAAATAGAGAACACCGAGTCTGATGTAAGCGATTTATCGCATGCTGAAACGCCTGAGTTAGACAAACGCTTTAAGAGCGCATATGATGCATATTTATACGCGCTCAATATGACTAAAAAATATACTAATAAGGTTACATATTCTCAACAAGTTACTACGAAAGCTGATACCATATTAGGAACTGTTTCTGTCGATGTGAGTATCGGCAGAGAAATATATAATGATAAAAGTTTAACTTACGCAACCAATAATGTAAAAACCGTGGTGTTTATTGGAACCACTCAACTGATGGGCTTAGGGAGCAACTCCTCAGCATATGATTATATTGACAATGATAAAGGCTTAATTTATGGGAAAGAGTCTTTAGAGGATTTTTATAAAAGGGAAGGAATTACGATTTTTGAAATTCCTTACGACATAACTCCTAAAACGGCAACCATGAACTTCAAAGATGAGCCATTAAAGGATTATTACGAATTAAAAATGACATTGAAGCCAGAGGCATATTCAAGATATATAAGATCAGTAAAAAATGGGGTTGGGACGAAAGAATACCCTAAAGTTAAATCAATAATTGTGACAGTCAAAATAGATAAAACTTATGGATATTTTAGATCCATTACTTCAAACGAAGTTTATGACGTTGAATATGATTACAGCGGAATAATATTTAAAGCAACTTGCTCATCAAAAATTACAATGGTCTATAACTTCAATAAGGATTATTCAAAAGCAATTGGCAATATGAGAGAAAACTGTGGCCTACCTCGTTAAATCAAGCATTATCAAAGGATTAAATTAATATATATAAATATATAATAAAAAACAAAAAAGGAGAAAAAATGACATTTAATAAAAGAAAATTCAATATAGTAGTTGTGTTTACTCTTTTATTAATCTGCGTAGTAGTTGTTTTTTCTGCTGTAGAATTAAGCGCTATAACGACAGATATCCCGACGCAAACGGATGCGGAAGGCGGGGATGAAGACGGCGATCTCCCACCAAATGGTGCCGATGGAGAAATTGAAAATCTTGGAATGAAAAAATTAAAGTCGCCATTTAAAAATGGGTTTGAGGCATTAAACTACGCCTTATCAATGCTAAAGTATGACAATAAAATATCTGTAGATTCAAGCATTATAGGGGAGGATCAGACCACTGGGGTTGGCGGCGAGCAACTGTTAAATAAAGAAATTTATAATATCGGTGGCAAATCTTATATAAAAATAGTTGCTAATGGCAATAAAATTCCCTTTGGTCAGGGCGAAACCTACACGCAATATTTGTATCTGACAGCATCTAACATAATACACAAAAAAGAAGGTGCGAATATTGTTTCGGGAACGATTTCAGATTATTTGGCAAAGAATGGAGTATTGCCTTGCGATATTCCTTATGTCTTAAATCAGCATACTGTAAAGATTACAGATCAAACAGATAGTCTTAAAGATTATTATCAATACAAACTTGTCTTGAGTTCTGGAGCTTGGAAAGATTATTTAAAGGGCATCGCATATACTGGCGGGTCAGGAAGCAATCCTTCAATGAAATCAATTACATTGACGGTTAAAATAGACAAAACTTACGGATGCTTTAAATCAATTAAGGCTGAGGAAAATTATTTGATAAATAGGGGAAGTTTTACAGCAGACACAAAGGCAAGTATAACAATGATATTTGATTTTAAGAACAGTTATACAACAAGAGTTAATGAAATAAAAGGCAAGTTGGGAATTTAGTTTTTACGATGTACAAAAGTCACGATAAAATCGTGATTTTTTAATGGCTATATTAAAACGAAAAAAAAATGCGTGAAGCATATGCTTTGAGTAAAGCAATTGCCAACACAGGAAGCGAATGGGCTGAACAACAACACAAGTTATTATCAGAAAACTCATTAAAAAAAGAAGCAGAAGATGAAAGGGAAAGATAATAGTCATAATAACACCAAAAGCAAGGACTAATCCCCTTGCTTTTTTATGAGACAATGGTTGTTGTAACAACAAAAAATGAAAGATAAAAGTTTTCCATACTTATTGACAAAAGAATTTGTTATGCTATAATAGACATATGAAAAAATATGATGTAATTTTAAATAAATTGCCCTTTGAAACTCTTGAATACCATGAAGGTGTATATGTATATCTTATGGCAAAAGACCCAAAAAATGGATCTATGCTTTTTGAAGAAATGAAAGATAAAAAAGGGATAACCCTTCATTTTTGCTCGTTCGAAAAAGAACTTAAAATAAAAGTGCTAGAAACCTTTTTGAATAAAATTGAAGGTCCATGTTTTTGCAACGTGTCGAAAGATGATTTAAACACAAAACTTATTCCACTCGAAGATATTGTGACAAAACTTACTCAATCAAAAGCAGAGGAGTGGGGGTTAGATTAAAAGATGGCGATTTTTAAAAAGGATTTTTAAATTTTAATTGCCCCTCTAATAGCAATTAAAAAAGGAGTATCTTAAATGAACAATTCAATAAATATAAACGATTTAATTCAAAGCGAGATTACAAGAATCCTGCAAAGATGTTTTATTCTTTTCAATAAGGAATTTTACATGAGGATACGCATTTAAGCAATTTTTAAAAAGCAAATCGTCTAAATTTTCTCCATCAAATAACATCTCACATGTTTTGACATATTCTTGAACAGCATCAAACCCGCTACCCTCGCCAAAAAAATCCGTGCCAAACATAATCTTTTTATCTAACCCCTTATATTTTTTTAAAATAGGTTTTAATTGATAAACAAACTTTTCTATCATTGGCCAATATGGGCTTTTATCATAATTTTCATACGTTCCAGAAATGTCAGTGTATACATTTGGGTAACAACTAATTAATTTTGCACAATCTTCAAAGTTCGGATAATCAAAATGAGAGACAATAAAATTGACAGAAGGATACGCTTGCGCAATTTCAGAAACTGGTAAGCATGAAGAATAATTTGACTCTTTTATGTCACTTAAATTTTCCGCTCCAACTCCGCAATGAAAAACAACACTTAATTTATTTCTATCAGCAAAATCAAATACAGGGAAAAACCTTTTATCATGAGCAAAAACAGG
>CAYJAO010000004.1:16387-16700 GCA_964368355.1 uncultured Lachnospiraceae bacterium
TGATATCCTAAATATATCTTTATTCCAACAATTTTTTTGTATTTATCAATGTTTTCTTTAATCTTTTTGAGTTGATCTGGAATGGGAAGTAAGGCATCAATACACTCAATCATAAAAATATTATTATGCTTTGAAACCGCATTATAATACATATCGCCATTCCCAATGAGGCTATCTAATGCTTTAATGGACAAGGCTATGCCCCCCCCGGATAGTTCGTTCCATTGTTTAATTAACTCTTCTGTTTGTAGATGAGTGTGACAATCTATTATATATTTCATACAGCACTTCCATTATTATGGTATATTATAGC
>CAYJAO010000005.1:0-14208 GCA_964368355.1 uncultured Lachnospiraceae bacterium
TATGAAACGAAATTACAACGACGAGATGAAAAAGATTGTTGAAAGTTTTAATGGCGAGAGAAAAACACTTCTCTTGCATTCTTGTTGTGGACCTTGCTCAAGTGCAGTCATAGAAAGGTTGAAAGACTATTTTGACATAACAATTTTATATTACAACCCAAACATCCTTCCAGAAGAAGAATATGAAAAGAGAAAAACTGAACAAATAAGATTGATTGAAATTTTGAATGAAAATTCTATAAATCAAGAAGATTATGCCGATTTGAATTATAACAATAAGATAAAAATCTTAGATTGCGATTATCAGCCAAGTGAATTTGCTTGTGCGATAAAAGGAAAAGAAAATCTTTCAGAAGGCAGTGAAAGATGCAAGGAGTGCTATCGCTTGAGGCTAACTAAAACAGCCAAATTGGCAACAGAAAACGATTTTGATTATTTTGGGACAACTTTATCGGTTAGCCCACACAAAAATGTTGAATGGCTGAATGAAATTTTGGAAGAATTAGGGCAAAAAACAACTGGGCAATCAAAACCTTTACTTGCAGATTTTAAGAAAGAAAATGGTTATTTAAGGTCAATTAAACTTGCAAACGAATATAAACTGTATAGGCAAAATTATTGTGGTTGTAGACCAAATTTGAACTGATAAAGATTGAAAGTGGCATTGATTGCCACTTTTTCATATACATTTCAAGAGGTGCGTATGGAAAAGGAAAACATCGCCGTTATTTTTGGCGGGAAAAGTGCAGAACACGACATTTCAATTATTACTGGATTGCAAGCATTCGCTAATATAGATGGGAAGAAGTTTAATGCGATCCCGCTTTATATTTCTCGCGACGGGAGATTGTTGTATGGCAAAAAATTAGGGCTAGTTGAAACGTTTGCTAATTTTGATATTACACGGTTTAATTCTGCTTCTTTTTGTATGGGGCGGCCATATTTATATATTGGCGGCAGAGCAAAAGCAAAACAAGGCGAGGAAAGATTTAAAAAATCAATCAAAATAGATTGCGCTGTTGTATGTTGTCACGGCTTGAATGGCGAAGATGGTACATTACAAGGTGTTTTAGAGTTAAGCGAAATTCCTTTTACATGCTGTACTGTGTTATCTAGTGCGCTTTGTATGGATAAGGTTATAATGAAATATTTATTAAAGTCGGCGAATATTTTAACTCCAAATTTTACATATTTTGAAAAAACTGATTATTATTTAAATTCGCAACAAGCGATTGAGAGGATTTGCAAAGATTTGTTTAATATATCTGCCGAAGGCTTTGTTGAAGGCGTTGATGCTTGCTATGTTAAACCTGCGAATTTAGGCAGCAGTATAGGCATTTCGAAATGTAAGAGGATTAATGAATTAGAAGACGCCATTGAAATAGCGGTAAATTATGATAGCAAAGTCATTGTAGAAGAAAGCATAGAAAACGCGACCGAAGTAAATTGTGCAGTGTTGGGCAACGCAGATTACCAAATTGCGTCAAATTTAGAATATCCAAAATCGTGGAGCGAGTTCCTAAACTTCGATGAAAAATATACACAACGAGAAGAGGCGGCGGGGAAGGTGATAAATAATACTAAGGAAACTGAAAACGAAAAAGTAAATGTTATAAAAACGAAAAAATTAAGCGAAGAATTGGAAAAACAAGTGCAAGAAATTGCAAAAAAAGCATTTAAAATATTTGGATGCAGAGGGGTTGTTAGAGTAGACTTTCTAGTCCAAAATGAGAAGGTGTATTTGAACGAACTAAATTCAATTCCGGGATCGTTGGCATTCTATTTATTTAAAGAGCAAGGTTATGATTTTGCAAAATTGTTAAACAGATTGATAGACATTGCAAAGAAAGAATATGAAGAAAAAAAGAGTAATAGATTCTCATACCAATCGAATGCTTTAGCCAATTTTAGTAAGAATAAAAATATTAATAAATATACAAAATAAAGAATAAATATGCAATATAATATTTCTTATTTCTAATATTTTTTTATATTATGTTCTTCTTTTTATTCAAAAAAAAGAACAATATACTTATAACATTTTCATAAAGTTTTTAATTGCTAAAATTAGTTTATTTATTTCTTCTTCAGTATTGAAATAAGATAGTGAAACTCTAACTACTCCTTGCTCAATTGTTCCTAAATGTTTATGTTTCAACGGTGCACAATGCAGTCCACTTCTAACGCAAATTTGATATTTCTCGTTTAGATATTCACTTACAATTGCACTTTCTATGTCTTTAATATTAAAGGCAATAACGCCGTTTAAATTATTTAGTTCGGTATAAATTTTAATATTTTCTATATTTTTTAGTTTTAAAATTAATTTTTTTGTTAATTTTTCTATTTTTTCATTTATTTCTTTTTGATTTTTTTGTACGAATTTTATGCCCGCCCCAAGCCCCAATATATTTGGAGTTGCGATAGTTCCACTTTCAAAACATTCTGGAAATTCAGTCGGTTGAAGTGTGCTTATTGATGCGGTGCCAGTTCCACCAAAACGAATTGGTTTTAATTCAACATTGTCATTGATTGCGAGCACGCCAATGCCTTGTGGTCCATACAGCCCTTTATGTCCTGCAAGCGCTAGAAGCGAGATATTATCTTTTTGCATATTTATGCACTCGTGTCCGCCTGATTGTGCACCATCAACAAGGTACAAAATATCTTTTTCTTTACACAATTTGCCTATGTTTTTCACATCGGCTTTGGCACCGTCTACATTTGAAATGTGTACAGTAGTTATCAAATAAGTATTTGGTTTTATATATGGTTCTATATCTTCTCGAGTTATTTCAAAAGCGTTTTTTGGCTGAACAATTGTCAGTTCAATTATGCCATTTTTTTCTAATTCACAAAGTGGACGAAGGGTAGAATTATGTTCAAATGCAGTTGTGATCACATGCCCACCTTGTTTAGCCGAGCCTAATATTGCAAGATTAAGTGCATCGGTACAGTTTTGTGTAAAAATTATGTTTTCTGCTCTTGGAGCATTCACAAATTGACAGATGTTTTCTCTAACTTCTCCAACAGCGATTGCCGCTAGTAAACTTGCAACATGTCCACTCCTTCCGGGGTTTGCAGAAAGGTTGGTAAGTGCCTTCGTTACTTCTGAAATCACTTGAGGAGGTTTATTTCGTGTTGTTGCACTGTTGTCTAAGTATATCATTTTTCACTTTTTTTCCCTTTATTCAATATAGTGATATAGAAGTTGATTTTGTTAACAAAAGGGGAAATTTTATGGAGTACGGATTAGCAGTCTTTAGAGCAAGGAGCGAAACAATCACATTCGCGAATTTGTTAAAATCTTATGGAGTTAATGTCATGATTATCTCAACACCACGGCAAATAAACGTGTCTTGCGGGATTTCTGTTAGATTTAATACTGAGAACACAGAAGAGGCAACAAAATTACTTGCGAGAAGGAGGTTTGATTCGTTTGCTGGACTTTACTTAATTAAGCAAAGCGGGACAAATTTACAAATCACGCCCTTGAAGCAATAGTTTACTTTTCATGCAAACTTTAAAATATGATTATAAAAAATCACGAAATAATCGTGATTTTGTTTGTATTATTTTTTTATTTAACTTTCTTTTTCCCGCCAAAGATTTTATCTGAAACCTTCAAAAACGTGTTGATGGGGAAAAGCCTTACCAAGAAATTAAACAGTTTGTATTTCGCTCCAATGATATACATTGCTTTTGTATGTTGCTTATTTGCAATTTTGAATATTCTACCTGAAGCATATTCAGCGCTCATTCGTTTGCTGTTGTTTTTTTCTACTAAATCTTGAGCATTTTGTACCTTATCGCCGTATCTTTCATTAGTATCAAAATTTTTTACACGGGTTTTCATAAAATTAGTTCTCACATCGCCAGGGCAGATTGCCGTCACATCGATTTTTGCGTCGCTTAATTCCATTCTTAAGCCGTAGGAAAGCATCGAAACGGCTGATTTGCTTGCACAATAATGTATGCGGAAAGGCATTGCAAACAGAGCACAGCAAGAGCTGATATCAACTATCTTTGAACCTTCTTTCATGAGAGGAATGGCACATTGGCAGCATTTTAGAGTGCCAAAATAATTCACGTCAAAAAGATTTTTCACTTCATTAAATTTCGCTAATTCTGCCGCCCCTGAAATGCCATAACCAGCAGAATTGATTAGAATATCAATATGATTATACTTTTCTTTGACCATTTCAAAAAACTTTTCTACTTGCTCTTCCTTGGTAACGTCTACATTAAATTCGTTAGCATTTTTAGCATCTGCATTTTTACCAAAAACTAAAACTGTGTCGCCTTGTTTTTTAAACATTTCTCCAACGGTTTTACCCATGCCGCTTGTGCCGCCACTAATTATGATTATCCTATTCATTTGCGCCTCTGTTTTTTATGCGTTTATTTAATTCTTCCATAAACAATTCCTTCTGTTTAGGTGAAACTAAAAGTGTTGTGAAAATGCTTTTTCCACGCTTTATCGCAACTCTGTTAAAAGATAGAGCGCTTACTGACCAAATGCTGTGAGAAGGCTTCACTTCTGTTATGTGGCTGTAAAGCACATGAGTTCTAATTGGCCCAGAAACAACCGTTAAAAAGTCGTCTGTCAGTACATAGTAAGTAGAAAAAACAGCCCATGTAAAAATTATTAAAAGTAGGCCCAACACACATGTTATCATTATTTTAGAAGTTAAGGCATCGACCAACACTGGTTGCTGATAGGGCAAAGTCCACAATAATACTATTCCTGAACAAAGTATGAGGTATACTATTGGCACAACTAAGCCAATTTTGCCTTTAAATTTAAGATACTTTTTCTTTTCCATACAATCATATTACATTTTTTTTAGAACAAAGTCAAATGATTGAGGTTAGTAAAATTAATCTATATCAGTTAATTTAATTGACTCAATTTTGAACGCTTCTAGCATTTCCGAGCCACTATTTTTTAATATAATAAGTGCTCCGCCACGCTGTTCTGTTTTATACGCTATTCCTTGTATAACATAAGCAATATAATCAATAGATTTACTGTAAGTAAAACGCACCCCCTTATATTCAATGGAAAAATCATTTAAGTGGTCATGTCCACAAAAAATGGCTTTTGTGCTTCCCAATTCCATAATTTTATCATATAAAGTCCCTATGTTTTGAGGGCAACTAATTCTCTGATTTGGTTCGTTTGCGTTTCCGAAATAGTAAACGACATCACTATCTTTATTTTTGTATGCGCTCCAAGCGTTTTGATATTCTACACCAGGCACATGATAAAAAATCATTGATTGAATAGTTGTCCCGATGGCAGTATTCATTGTGTTGACTATACCTTCATACCATTCTGTTTGAGCGGGACTAATTTCAATATACCCAGTGAGTTGACTATCTCCGACATATTCGCCATTATCAAAAAGAATTAAAGAAGAGTTTAAGGAATTGTCGGCATTGTATACATTTATTGCATGATTACCCATACCTTCGATATTGCTGGGTCCGCGTTCAAAAAGGCAATAATTCAATTCTGAACTTTCGAGATAATCACACAAATCTGATTTAGGATATTGTGCCAACCATTCGGCATCGTGGTTTCCAAAACACATAGTCCAAGGGGTTTTATATTTTTCTATAACACTGGCAACAACTTCTAATTGGGCTAGGTTATCGTTAGATCCAGTTATCGGCAAGGTTGGATAGATTACGTCGCCAGTAAGAATGATTAAATCTGGATTAGTATTTTCTATTAAAGTGCAGACTGCTTTCACTGCCGCTTTGTCTTTTTTTACACAGAGTCCGCCGTTCCCCAAATGAATATCAGTTAGTTGTAGGATTTTGATATCTCTATTTTCGGAAAGTTTTATGGAAGTAAATCCTTGTTCATCAACAAACGTTTCTGCTGAAGTTGAAATGTAGTTGGGGTCTATCAAATAAGAGTAATCTGGTGAATTTGCTTTGCACCCCGCCAATGTGCATGCACAAAAAAGTAGGCACAAAAATATGCCAATAGGTTTTATAATTGTGATTTTTTTTAAATTGCTCATATCTTACCAGCGTATATTTAATTTTCCCTAAATCTTTGTAAATATGTTTAATTTACAGCGAGTTTATACAGAAACGAATAGGTTAACAAATATTTGCATGTGTGCATATAAGAAACAGATTTAGACTGCGCGGGGAGTTATGCTTTATTGTTAACGAGAATGTGGGTTCTTACATACTATGTATTGTGGAGTACTTATGGATAAATTTTTAATCAAGGGCGGTAAAAGGCTTAATGGCTCAGCTGTAATAACTTCAGCGAAAAATGCCTATTTACCAATATTAGCTGGCTGCATTTTATCAGATAAGCCTATAATTTTACATGGCTGTCCAAAATATGTGGACGTTATCAATATGACCAAAATAGTTGAAAATTTGGGCGGAAAAATCCAAGCAGACACGGTAGATGGCGAGATACATAATGACTGCGATCTGCTAGTAGATTGTAGCGGTTTGGTATCTCATTCCATACCGCACGAACTTGCTTCAGTTATACGTTCTTCTATATTTAGTTTAGGCTCTATACTTGGTAGGTTTAAAAAAGCAAAGGTTGCTTATCCGGGCGGGTGCGAAATAGGAGCAAGACCTATAGATTTGCACATAAAAGGGTTAAGAGCCTTAAATGTGAAGATTTCAGATAAACACGGCTTTCTTACTTGCGATGGCAAAGATATGCGAGGGGGAGTTGTTAATTTGGACTTTCCTAGCGTTGGAGCGACAGAGAACATAATTCTGGCGGCGGTGCTCACTAAGGGAACTACGGAAATAATAAATGCCGCAAAGGAGCCAGAGATAATTGATTTATCAGGTTTTTTAAATAATTTAGGTGCTAGAATTTACGGAGCGGGCACTAGCAATGTAATTATTGAAGGCGTTGAAAAACTTGGTGGCGGAGAATACACTCCAATACCAGACAGAATAATCGCGGGAACATATTTGCTTGCTACTCTAATGGCGGGTGGCGAAGTTGATTTGTATAATTTTAGGCCAGAGCATAACCTTGCACTTTTAGAAAAAATTCGCGATACGGGAGCAAAGGTTAAAATTAATAAGGATATTTTAAGTGTGAGATCTGATGGAAGAATGAAGTCAATTTCAAAGATAGAAACTTCTCCTTATCCAGGATTTCCAACCGATTTGCAGGCACAAACCTTGGCATTGCAGACTGCAAGCAAAGGTACAAGCATAATAGTGGAAAATCTTTTTGAAACTAGGTTTAAGCATGTTCCTGAACTTGTAAAAATGGGAGCCAACATAATGGTTAAAGATAGGGCGGCAGTAATCACGGGCGTGGAAAAGTTATATGGTGCGAGTGTCAACGCGACAGACTTGCGTGGCGGTGTTGGCTTGGTGATAGCGGGGCTTGTTGCAGAAGGTTATACAACGGTTAATAATGCAAATCATATTGATAGAGGATATTACCAATTAGAAAAACAACTTTCTAATTTGGGTGCAGAAATTGTTAGAAAGAGTGAAGATTAGAATTAAGTAAAATTATATACAAAAATGCTTTTTATATGTTATAATGCTTACATGAAATTTATCAAAAAACACAAAAAGAGTATTATAATTAGTTCAATTGTTTTGACAATACTATTAGTATTGATAATTTTAATCTTCACTCTTTTTTCATTAAAAAATGTTGAATTAGAATTTAAGACGGAAACAAGCGAATTATCAAGTTCTGAAGTACAGCAAGCTATAATTGACAAGACGATGGAATATAAAGGCTCGGTTTTATTCATAAATAAAAACCGAATTGTGACCGAACTTGAAAAAGAATTTCCATATATAAAAGTGGTAAATATCGAAACAAAAGCCCCAGATACATTTGTAATTCATTGTGCAGAGCGCGAAAAGTTCTATGGCATTGAATCAAATGGAAAGGTCTTTTATTTAGATGAAGATTTAAAAATACTTGAAGTGATTGATGGAGACTTTGTTTATGACAATCAAGCGGTTTTGCTTACATTAGAAGAACTTTCTTTTAATAACGATGGAAAATTAGAAGTTTCGGGCGAATTAGAATTAAACTTGGGAAATGCTGAAGCGGGACAATTCTTAAATCTCGGAAATAATGGCAAGACTTTGGCAGATGTGTTATCAAATAACATGCAGAATACGCTTACAAATCTTTTAACGGCTTTTGAGGAAAATAACAGAGATATTGCAGTTGTAAAGGGAACTTATAGCAAGTTTGAAGTATTTTTTAAGGCGGAAACGGCTGGAGAAAATACTGAGTGGCATACTTGCTTAAGGATTATAGACAATACGGACTTTGAGACTCAAATAATTAATTCAGAAAGTAGATTATCAGAGAAATTAGAAGCAATGATAAATACTGTTGGGATTATGGCAACCAATAATCCGGAAGAATTACTGGACAATAAAATAGTTGTTTTTGAAAATATAACTAATAACATAGAAGTAAGAAAAATTGCTTTATCTTAATTTTTAAAAATTTAAATAATTTGGTTAAAAATAGTTGACTTGGTCAACTGTTTTTAGTATAATTATAAAAAAATTGATTAAATATGCATAATTAAGAACAAAAGAAAAACGAAAGGAGAATTTAATTAATGCCAAAAAGATATGCAGCAATTATGGACATTGAATCGTCCAAGATAACTGTGATTATAGGCGAACAGGGCGTTAATAACACCTTCTTTGTTAGGGGGAAAGGCGAAAGCGGTTATGCGGGTTTTTATGAAGGAGAATTCCTTGAACCTGAAAATTTAAAATTAGCGATTGCACTAGCTATTTCAAATGCGGAAAAGCAATCTGGATTAAAGATTGAAGCATTGTTTGTTGGTGTTCCAGCTGAGTTTTCTTTTTGTGAGTGTACAGAAGTAGAAAACACATTTAAAAAGAAAATAAAATTAAACGAAGATGATATTTCTTATTTATATACCGAAGCGTTAAATCGCGAAGTCATGAAAACAAAGACATTGGTTTCATGCTCTTCATTATGGTACAAGCTTGATGATTACAGAAGAACATTTGTAATAAGTAATCAAAAGACATCAAAATTTAGAGCGAAAGTTAGCCTGATTTATGTAGAAAACTATTTTGTTGAAACTATGAATAACATTTTGAGCGAAATAGGAGTTGAATCAGTAGAATACATTTCTTCTTGTCTTGCTGAAACCGAATATTTACTTGATAAAGTTGAAAGAGATAGAGGGGCTATCATTATAGATATTGGTTACATAACAACAAGCGTATGTGGAGTACTGGGTGACGGCTTGGCTAGCCTTAATGCATTTTCATTGGGAGGAGGGCATATAAGTGCAGATTTTTGTGAAGCGTTTAATTTAAGTTTTGCAGAAGCGGAAGCCCTAAAAGAGGAAATTATTTTGAGCATAAGCTCTAAAAAGGTAGGAGATTATGAAGTTAATATTAAAAATCAAGTTTTGTCTGTGCCAGTTAATTCTGCAAATCAAATAGTCTATGAAAGAATTGATATGATTGCATCTCTCATAAAGAGATGTTTCCGAAACAATTCAGAACAAAATTTAGAAAATGCTCAAGTTTACTTGACAGGGGGCGGACTTTCGTATATAACTGGAGGTAGAGATTACCTTGCTAAATGTTTAGGAAGAGAGGTTAAAATTCTTATGCCAAACAATCCAGCATGTGCAAAACCTCACTTATCAAGTTCTTTTAGTGTTTTGTTTGCTGCACTTAAAAAGCAAACTGATGCAAAGAAGGGATTATTAAAAAAACTTTTCAATTAAGGAGAAAAATTATGTATTCAAACAACAATATCGGGCCAGTCGCAAATATTAAAGTTATTGGTATCGGTGGTGGCGGCAATAATGCAGTTAACCGTATGATTAATGCTAACATTACAAGTGCACAATTTGTAGCGATCAATACAGATAAACAAGCCCTTTTAATGAGCAAGGCTGATTTGCGCTTACAAATTGGTGAAAAATTAACACGTGGACTTGGGGCAGGTGCAGAGCCAGAAATTGGACAAAAAGCTGCTGAAGAAAGCAAGGCAAGTATTTCAGAAATGTTAAAAGATTCTGACCTTGTATTCATTACTGCAGGCATGGGTGGCGGAACAGGAACTGGAGCAGCCCCTATTATTGCACAACTAGCAAAAGATATGGGAATTTTGACAATTGCTGTTGTCACAAAACCATTTAATTTTGAAGGCAGAAAACGTATGGAAAACGCTGAGAAGGGTCTTGAAGGGCTTAGAAAGTATGTTGATACTTTGGTTGTTATTCCAAACGACAAACTTTTAAAATTAGTTCCAAAAGGCACACCAATCGTTGAAGCATTTAGATATGCCGATGATGTTCTTAGACAAGGCATTCAAGGTATTTCCGACCTCATCGTTACGCCAAGCCTTATTAACCTTGACTTTGCCGACGTTCGTTCAATTATGAAGAATAGAGGACTTGCTCACATGGGCATTGGCCGTGGTAAAGGTGAGAATAAAACGATTGAAGCAGTTAGACAAGCAGTTTCAAGTCCTTTGCTTGAAACAACAATTGAAGGTGCTACAGGCGTTCTTATCAATGTCAAAGGTGGCAATGATCTTCCACTTGATGAAGTTTATGAAGCGGTTGACTTGGTAAAAGAGGTTGTTGACGAAACAGGGAATATTATTTTTGGTGCTGCAATTGATGAAGCAATGAACGATGAAGTTGAAATCACAATTATTGCAACAGGTTTTAAAGGTAATGTTCAAACAGAAGAAGCGGTAGAAGCAGAAAAAGCACGTAAAGAAGTTAAAGCTTATGGCGGATTTGATCGTGAAAAATATGATGAATACATACAGCGCAACAGCACAAATCAAGATCCCAATGTAAACGCACTTGGATTAGGAATAAGAAGATCACAACCGATCGTTGAAGAACTGATCGAAGAAGAACCAATTCCAGAAGCACCAACTTCAAGAATTAGTATTAGAGAAGCTGATATACCTCCATTCCTTAGAAAAATCAAGAAGGATCGTTAAGAAAAATAATTTAAAAACCATGATTTCATGGTTTTTTTATATTTAATTTACAAAAAAAATTAATTATGTTATATTAATCACAGGGGTACTTATGAGAAGATTTGAGATAGTAAAAACTGAAATGTTAAAATATGGAATAGTTCCAGATAAGATGCCCATTAGAGCAACTAAAAATTCGGTAGGATATGACGTTTATTCGCCAATCGATATAATAATCATGCCACACACAATGGAGATGATATGGACGAACATCAAGGCCCAATTTGAGCCGGATGAAGTGCTATTGTTATGTGTGACAAGCGGAATGGGCAAATACGGAATAATGGTTGCTAACACACTTGGAGTTATTGATTCAGACTATTATGGCAACGAAGGGAACGATGGTAATTTGGGATTTAGATTATACAATTATTCAAATGCACCTTACGTTATAAAAGTAGGAGATAAAATTGGGCAGGGCATATTCATGAAATATCTAACGATTGACAACGAAGAAGAGATAACATCAACAAGAAAAGGTGGCTTTGGTAGCACTGTTAAAAAATAAGATTAAATAATTAAGAAAAACCGTGAAAATTCACGGTTTTTTAGAAGTTAATTTTGATTATTTGTCAATCTTTTTTAAAGTTTCAAGAAGTTTATCTTGGCGGATTTGCAAACGTTCGCGTTTTGCGACATATGCTTTTAAAGCCATCTTGTTCTTTTTATTTTTTGAATTTACTTCATAAGATTTTTCGAGGTTTTTGATTTCTTCTTTAACATTTGAGAGCTGTGCTTCTATGTCGGTTTTCTGAAAAAGCTTTTCGTCGCGTTCGCGTTGTTCAACTTGTTTGTTTAATGTCTTTTTTCTGTCATAAGCATTTTTCTTTGGCTTACGCGGCCTTTTGATTTTTATTTTTCTTACATAGTAAATTATTAATCCAAATATTAAGCAAAGCCCAAATAAAACTGATGGAACGATATACCATGCTATCGAAGTATTGCTTGTAGGCTCTTCTTCTATTGCTGGTTGCTCATCGGTTGGGTCAGTCTCCACCACAGGTGCGGAATATTTATAGAGGCCGAAGTTGCGGTTTGATGCATCTGTTAAGTCAAGAGTTTGAACATCTGTGAAACTTGCCTCTCCCGTTGCCAAGTATTCTATCTCGGCACCTTCTTCACCCTTCAAAACATATGTATCATTTTCAGAGTTACTGAACACATTCGTTGCTGTTTTTGTTATTAAACGTACATCGTCAACGAAAGCAAAACCTTCTGCTGTTCTTGTTTCATTTCCAAAATTAATTACGAAATTAACTGTTTTATCTTCTGTTGAAGTTGAAATAAATACATGGAACGTTGCCCATTCATTATTTGTGCCAATGTATTCTACATAAGAAAATAAATCTTCAGCAGAATAAATTGTTGCTCCAGTTGAGTCTACTATGTAAAAGTTGAGCGCATTGCTTTCTGTTGCATTTGCAGGAGTGTTGAAACTGAAAGAGATTTCAAAATAACTGCTTTTTGTCAACTTGATATTTGCACTTTTTATATTTTGATAAGTTGCTGCTGAGTTATTAAGTATTAAAATATTGTTGTTATTTGTTATATTACTCATGCCTGTTGGGTTGCCAGGATTTTGTACATCTAATTCAAGTGCTAATTTTCTAGCGTTAAATATATCTTCGTTTGTGTTGATAATCCCAAAGTGAGCGTTTGTATTGTTTGCTGATGTTGTTTGCGTCCAATCAATTGGGCATAAATCGTTTATTGTTGATGCCTCCGCAATATTCCATATTTGATTTTTAGTGCGGTTAAAATACCCATTTGAAATTTTTTCATAACTTGCATTTCCTGAAAGCAGTGTTGCTTTTATTACTTTTGAGTCAAGTAAAAGAGCGGTCGCTTGGTCATAGGTTGCTCCGAAAAGTCTTATTGTGTCAACTGCGGCATAGCCAAGTTGTTTGCTTGCTGTTGCGTTTCCTGTTGTGTTTTCAACGGCATTTCCGAAAAGAAGTTGAAGTTTTATCGTCTTCTCAGTATATTCGTTTCCGTAAATTACGAAAGCGTATGTTATGTAAGCACTATTTTCTGTTTTGATTGAATTCACAGCAACACTCTTACCGTCGCTGTCAATAATCTTTGCGTTTACTCCGTAGTTGGTTGCAGAGTTTCCTAATTCTGCAACTTTTACGTTGAATGTTAAAACATATATTCCGTGAGCGGGAATTGTAATTTCTGGACTTTGAATACCCGCAACGCCCTCAGCATTCAATAATAAAAGCAGAGCATATTTGTTTTCTGGTGTGTTGTCTAAACCAATCGTGTTAAGAAGAACATTTTGTTCATCATAAGTGAATGTTGTTTCTGAATCTTGCGAAAAATCGCCGGCATTCGCTTGGGTTATTGTCACGCCAGTATATGCTGGAGTTGTCCATGCCCCAGTGGTTTCACTTCCTAAGGCATCGCCAAAATCGGTTACAAAGCCGAGAGAATCTGTAATTTCTTGATCGTTATCTGTACCGTCTGCATGCTGTGTCACAAAATCTGAAATTGCTGCCGTCACTGGCTCGTCTGCTGATACAAGAGATATTGTGCTGAGTGGACCTGCCACCAAAGCAAGCACTAAAAATAGGCAAATTAAGATCTTTGAGATGGTTTTTTTGTTAGTCATTTTAAGCCTTCCTTTATATGATATTACTTTCTGTATTATACATAATTTTATTTATAAATCAAAACAAAAAATGATAAATTTTCCATTTTTATTAATACTAATCGTATGGAAAAGATAAAAAACAAAATTTATCTTATTTTAAGTGGGTTTGCAATAGGAATTGTTAACGGATTCTTTGGTGGTGGAGGAGGCATGATATGTGTCCCGCTATTAGAAAAAGTGCTGAAAATTGACAACAAAAAATCTCATTCTACTGCCTTGGCTATTATGTTCCCCATTGGACTATGTAGTGCATTAGTCTATATTTTTAGAGTGTCGATAGATTGGCCTATGTTTGGGTTTGTAGGCGGTGGCTTTGTTTTAGGAGGGGCATTAGGTGCGTTGCTGTTGAAAAAATTAAATGGTAAGGTCGTGAGAATTATTTTTACATTGGTAGTTTTTGCGGCGGGAATTCGTATGCTAATTTAATGGTTATTTTAACTAAAAATACAAAAGATATAATTTGGTTAAAATGTACAAAAAAAGGAAGTGCTAATGACAATATTTT
>CAYJAO010000006.1:0-13254 GCA_964368355.1 uncultured Lachnospiraceae bacterium
ATTTAATCCAATGGCACTCCCTAGCATAATAAAAGAAGAAATAAATAAAAATAATATTTTTTTATAATTTATTGAAAATTTAAATTCATTTTTTAACGCCAATAAATTCAGCCCCGAAGCGAGTGCAAAACACATTACAGATCCTATTGCCGCGCCGTAGATACCTAATGGCGAAAGCACAAAACAGACCGTCAAAATCACCTTAACTACTCCTGCGACTGCTAAGTTTATAACCGGTAAAAAACTTTTATTGCTTGCTTGTAAAATAGCCGTAGAAACTTGCAATAATGAAATATAAAATATATTAATTGCAGATATTCGCAAAAGTGAAGAACCTAATTTTAACAATTCAGCATTTGTTGCATTTGGATATAATATTGCAATTATTTCTTGTGAAAAAAACAAATAAATGAAAAAGCATGGGATTGCTATTAGTAAAATTATTTTCAATGTGGAAGATATCGCTTTTTCGCTTGTCTCTCCCTTTTCTCTTTCATAAGAAATTGCTGGAATTAATGATACAGCCAACGCCAACGAAACTACTGTTGGAAGATTTATCAACGAATTTACCATGCCTGAATAAACACCAAATATTTGTGTGGAAGTTGCACTAGTTAAACCCGTTTTCAATAAGAGATTTACAAGCAAAAAACTATCTATAGCCAAAATGAAGGGCAATATTAACGCATTCAATGTAATAGGAAATGTACGCTTAAATAAATGTTTATAGTCTTGCCAAAATCCTATATTTAGTTCTGGCTCTAATATGTCAATTTTCTTACGTTTGGCAAAATAAGTTATGCTCAAATAAATAAGGGAAACAACCTCACTCAATGCAACGCCAAGCATTGCTCCTAATACCCCAAAAGCAATCCCTTTACTCATTAAAACCGAAGCAAATGTCAGCCCTAAAACCAACTTCAAAACTTGCTCCACTATCTGAGAAACCGTTGTTGGAATCATATTTTGATAGCCCTGAAAATATCCTCTAAATGCAGTCAAAACGCTAGCAAATACTATTGCCACTGCTACTGCTGCGTACCCTAATTTAGCTTCACCGTTTCCCTGTAAATTCGCAATTTGTCCGCCAAAAATTAAAAACATAGTTGCGAACAAAATAGATATCACAAGCAACAAAATAAGACTTTGCAACAAAAATCTTTTGCTTCTCTTATTCTCCCCTCTCGCTCGGCATTCGGCAACAATCTTTGAAAGAGCGACAGAAACTCCGCCACTTGCAACGATTAGAAATAACGAGTAAATTGGAAAGATTAATTGATAAACCCCGATACCTTCTGCACCTAAAATATTGGATAATGGAATACGATAAAAGGCTCCAATAAATTTACAAACAATTCCCCCGATCAAAAGTATTAAGGTCCCTCTTGCAAATCTATTTTCTTTTATCTTTTCTTCATATACATTCTGCATAAAAATATTTTAAGAAAAAAAGAAATTAATATACAGAATAATAATTATAAATTAAAAAAAACAGGCAAAGCCTGTTTCTATTTATTATTGTTCTAAATCAGTTTTATTGTTTTTTTTTGCTTCTTGTTCTTCATTTTGTTTTGAAATTTTATATAAAATTTCTTCAACCCTATTTGCTTTTTGTTCAACTTTATCTTCAACAAAGTATAAATCTGGCACTCTCTTTAAGTCCATTCTGCTTGCAAGTTGTCTTTTGATATAGCCTTTTGATGAAGTTAAAACCTTCAAAATTTCTTTATTTTTGCTTTGATCTTCACTTAAAAATGCTATCGCTACTTGAGAAGAATATAAATCTGGTGATGTTTTAACCTCTGTTATAGTGACAAAAGAACCACTTAGCCTTTTATCATCCATTTGAGAAATTATAACCGAAAGATTATTCTTTATTTGAGCATCTACTCTCTCCATTCTAAATTTCATAATAAATTCCTCCTATTTGTTTTTGATTGGCTCGTTTACATAAAACTCAATTTTGTCATCAACTTTTACTAAACTAGCTTCTCTTATCTTTATACCACATTCAAAGCCTTTTGCAACCTCTGATTTATCATCTTTTACAACTTTTATGCTTTCGACCTGATTTTCGCAGATTAATTCATCTCCACGATATACCTTTGCAAAACTATTTCTTGCCACTTTACCATCAGTAATATAACAACCAACGATAAATCCTGCTGTTGAAAGTTTGAACATGGCCCTAACTTCAGCATGTCCAATAACTTTTTGTTCATACTTAATAGTTTGCATCCCTGAAATTGCTGCAGTTAAATCATCAACAACTTCATAGATGACCTTATAGTCTTTTATTTCTACTTTTTCATTCTTAGCAAGTTGCACTGCTTTTGGTCCTGTTTTTACATTAAATGCAATTATTATTGCGGACGATGCTTTTGCTAAAATCACATCGGATTCAGTAACAAAACCCGCTCCACTATGAATACAAGAGACTTTTACCTCATCGTTTCTAATTGCGGTAAGAGTTTGTGTAAGTGCTTCTACAGAACCTTGTACGTCGGCTTTAATAATTATATTTAATGATTTAAGTTTACCTTCATTAACTTTACTCATAAAGTCATCAAGTGAAACTCCTGAGGTTGAACCTGTTTTTTCTATTTTTATCTTATCTTTTCTCTCTTCAATAACTTGTTTTGAGAATTTCTCATCTATTGCTGCTACAGCGTCTCCTGAATTTGGGACTTCATTAAATCCAAGAATAGAAACACATATAGATGGACCCGCTTCTTTAACCGTCTTCCCTTTATCGTCATACAATGCACGGACTTTCCCATAAGTAAGTCCAGAAACGATGTTATCTCCAACTCTAAGCGTCCCGTTTTGAACAAGAACTGAAGCAACTGGCCCACGATTTTTATCGAGTTCCGCTTCAATAACCACACCGGTGGCCATTCTAGTTGGGTCTGCTTTTAGTTCTTGAATTTCTGCAACAAGGTGAACTGTTTCAAGCAACTTGTCAATTCCCACGCCTGTTTTAGCGGAAATTGGGATTAAGATTGTGTTTCCACCCCACTCCTCTGGCAAGACACCCTTGTCAGCGAGTTGTTGTTTAATTTTATCAGGATTTGCTTCTGCTTTATCCATCTTATTGATTGCTACAATCATAGGAACACCGGCAGCCTTAATGTGATTGATTGCCTCTTCTGTTTGTGGCATTATGCCATCATCCGCAGCAACAACTAAGATCGCAACATCTGTGACTTTCGCACCTCTTGCCCTCATGCTTGTAAAAGCAGCATGTCCTGGCGTATCAATAAATGTGATTTTTTTACCGCCAGCCATTACTGTATAAGCACCAATTTTTTGTGTAATTCCACCCGCTTCGCCCGAGACGACATTTGTCTTTTTAATAGCATCAAGTAAAGATGTCTTACCATGGTCAACGTGACCCATAACCGTTACTACAGGTGGTCTGATAATCATTTCGTTTTGTTTATCGTTTACTGCAGTCATTTCATGAAGTTGTTCTTCAAAACTCTTTTCAGTTTTTAATTCTAATGTGATATTAAATTCACTTGCAACTAATTCTGCTGTTTCAAAATCGACAGTGCTGTTAATATTGGCCATTATGCCCAAAAGCATAAGTTTTTTAATAATTTCTGTTGCTGACTTTCCCGTCTTTTCTGAAAGAGTTTTAACTGAAACCATGTCTGTTGTTATAATTGCATGGTCAATTTGTGGGGCAATGAAAGTTTCTTTCTCTTTTTTAGTCTTAATTAATTTTCTTGAACCCATTCTGGTTTCTTCAAATCCATCTGAGTTGTTAACAAAAACATTCTTATAATTAGCGACGGAAACGCGCTTGTTTGCTGCTTGTTTCTTTTCTTCCATATCTCTTGCAGGAGATTTGTTCTTATTCCCAAAACTGCGCACTGTCGCTTCTGGAACAATAATTTCATCAGCAGTAAAAGAGCGGAAGTTATTGCCTTTGCTTGCTGCAAAGCCCGTTCCTGTTGGCCTGTTAAATTGTCCTTGTGGACGCTGTCCGTCTTTATTAAAAGGTGGTCTTTGCCCATTAAACTGACCTTGAGGTCTTTGTCCATCTCTATTGAATGGTGGTCTTTGCCCATTAAACTGACCTTGAGGTCTTTGTCCATCTCTGTTAAATGGTGGGCGTTGCCCATCGCGGTTAAATTGAGGCCTCTGCCCGTTATTAAATTGTTCTTGTGGGCGATTATCTCTATTAAATTGAGGTCTTTGATCATCGCGGTTGAACTGTCTTGGTTGGTCGTCACGATTAAATTGTGGACGCTGTCCATTAAATTCTTTCTTTCTGTCTGAGAAATCAAATGCTTTGTTAAATTGTTGTTTGTTCTCATAAGAAATTTCTTCTTTTTGTGAAGGTTGTTCTTGAACTTTTACTTCTTCGACTCTTTCAGCAACTGGTTCAACTTTTTCTGAACGAGTTTTGTTTTTTAATGTTAAAGCCTCAGATAAAATATGTTCCAACTGAATTCTAGTCGAACGCAAATCGCGTATTAAACCTTGAACTGATCCACTTATTTGAATATTGTGAATCTTTTTAAGGTTAACAAATCCTTCATTTTTATTTTGTTCTGCCATCAAATCTCCTTAATTTCCAATAGTTTATCGTAAATTTCTTCGCTTACAGGGCTCTTAAATGCTCTGTTCAACGCTTTGTGCTTTTTACATTTAAGTTTGCATTCTTTACTATTGCATACATACGCGCCTCTTCCGTCAGCCTTTGTTGTAAGGTCAATAAAGACTTTCCCTTCTGCAGATTTTGCAATCCTTATGAGTTGGGACTTCGGCAACATTTGCTTGCAAACACAACACATCCTTAAACTTTCTGCCATATTACTCTTCATCTCCATTTATTTCTTCGAGGTCATCAAACCCTTCAAAAGAATCAAAGTTTGTAGTTGTCTCTTCTGGGAGATCTGTCAATTCATATTCAACATTGACTGGCGTTTCCTCAACCTTTACTGCTTCCGTCTCTGGTTTTACGTCTATTTTCCAGCCTGTCAATCTTGCTGCAAGCCGTACGTTTTGCCCACTTTTACCTATAGCAAGTGAAAGTTTATCTACTGGAACGATCACTCTTGATGCTTTTAAACTATCATTTGTTTCGACACTGACAATTTTTGCTGGGCTAAGTGCTCTTGCAATATATTCAAGTGGGTCTTCAGAATATAATACTAAATCAATCTTTTCGCCGTTTAATTCGGAAATTATTGTATTAATTCTAACCCCGCGGTTGCCAACACATGCTCCTATCGGATCAATATTTGCTTTCTCTGTATATACGGCAACCTTTGTTCTGTTCCCAGGGTCACGCGCAATATTCTTAATTACAACTTCTCCGCTCTCAACTTCTGGGATTTCAAGTTCAAATAATTTTCTTACAAAACCAATGTTGCTTCTCGAAACTTGAATTTGTGGACCACGGAAAGAATCTTTTATCTTTTTGACATAAACTTTAATTCTGTCGCCTTCTCTGAATTTTTCACCAGGAATTTGATCTGTTTCAAGCATAACCCCTTCGCTGTGTGAACCGGCGATTTGTACATAAACAACCCCATTGTCAATACGTTTAACAACGGTTGTTAAGAGTTCATCTTCCTTTTCGCTCAATTCACTAAGTGCAATTTGTCTTTCTAACTCTTTGAGTTTTTGCATAACAACTTGCTTTGCAGTTTGTGCAGCAATACGGCCAAAATCTTTTGTACTTTCTTCTGCGACAACATTATCTCCAACTTCGTAAGTTTTCTTAATCTTGCGCGCATCTTCAAGAGAAATTTCCTTATCTTCGTCTTCCACTTCTTCTACAATTTTCTTATAACTATAAATTTTTATAGTGCTTTTCTCTGGCATCAATTTTACCAAAGCATTTTTTGCTTCGCCATAAGTTTTCTTATATGCCGAAGTAAGCGCAGTTTCAAGCGTCTCGATAAACTGCTCCTTGTTTATTTTCTTTTGCAACTCTAATTCTTCAAGCGCTAAAAAGAAATCCTTGTTAATCATTTTTGTCTTCTCCTTAATATGTTTGTTTTTTGTGCCTTTGGCACTATTTTAACTACTTTCGCAGGTAAAACCGATTAAAAATCTAAGTGTAAAGTGACATTTCCTATCATTTTGCGTGGCAACTCAACTTTTTTGCCATCAATCTCAAGTACTAAGTTTTCTTCGTTGAATTCAACTATTGTACCTGTAAAATCTTTTTTCTTTTCGATTGATTTGTACAACTTTACATCAACCAACTTGCCAATATTCCTCTTAAAATCTCGGTCAGTCTTCAAAGGTCTGTCAAGTCCACATGATGATACATTCAAAATGTACTTTTCATCGTTGGTTGGATTAAGTTGGTCAAGGGGCCCGTCAATTGCTTTGTGCACCTTCTCACAATCGTCAATGCTGATTCCGTTTGGAGTGTCGATGTAAAAGGTTAAATTCATTCCATCGACTTTCTTTCCATACTCAACTTCAACAACTTCATATCCCATTTTTTCAATTATTGGATTGATATTCCCTTCAATAATTTGGACTGTTTTACTTGCCATTTATTCTCCTATAACCAATTTAATTAAGAAGAGTGAGCCTCTCGGCTCACCCACAATTCATCTTAGTCTTTTTTATTATACCCTATTTATCAATAAAGTCAACCATTTTAGTAAAAATAAATTAATTTTTTTAAGATTTACAAAGCTTTTTGCCCGCCCCAAACATGATATATGCAATTCCCCAAATTATTTTAACGAGGCAAGATATCTTTCCTATTTATGTTGTCAAGCATTGTTTGTAAAGTTTCTTCAATTGTTTGGTTTGAATTATCTATCAAAAATGCATCGTCTGCCGCCTTCAATGGGCAAAGTTCACGCGTACTATCTTGATAATCGCGCTCTTTTATATCTGCCAAAATTTCATCATATTTTTCTTCTGGAAGATTGAGCTGAGCCATTCTTCTTCTCGCCCTTACTTCTGAACTTGCTGTTAAGAAAAACTTACAATCTGCATTTGGTAAAATTACCGTTCCTATATCTCGCCCCTCTATAATAATGTCATACTTTTTCGCAATATCGTGCTGTATTTTTGTAGCAAAATCTCGAACAAAAGACAATTGTGAAATTAGAGATGAGGCTTTACTTATCTCTTCCGTTCTAATTTTATTTCCAAGATCTTCACCATCTAAAATATTTTTTTGAACTTGATTTCCTTCATCATCTCTTTCAAAAGCAATAACAAAATTAATATAACGCATCAAATCCTCTATTGAGCGTCTGTCTAATAAACTAAAGTTTTGCTTAATTACTTTATATGCTATTGAACGATAGATCGCACCTGTATCTAAACAGTAGAAATTTAATATTTTCGCTAGCTTTTTAGCCACTGTGCCTTTCCCACTTCCAGCAGTTCCATCTATTGTAATGTTTATCCCCATAAATCCCTCCTAATTTGTTTTTATTGTTTGACAAATCTCAGTTTTGTGGTATTATATTCGCAGTGCTAGCGTAGCTCAGGTGGTAGAGCAACTGATTCGTAATCAGTAGGTCGCGAGTCCGAGTCTCGCCGTTAGCTCCAAGGTGTCTTGGACGCCTTTTTTTATTCTTGTAATTGCTTGTAGCCCAAAGATACTTTCTTATTTTCTCTATCTAATTGCAAAATTCTAAACTTATATGTCTTCCCAAGTTGTAAAACCTCACTAGCGGAATTTATGTGTTTATTTGACACATTGGAAATATGAAGCAAACAACTTACACCTGCTACATCGACAAATGCGCCATAAGGAACAAAATTTTTAACCGTCCCATCTACAATTTTATTAATAAACATTGTACGCCAAAACGCCTCTTGATTTGCTTCTCTAACTTTATCTTCCAAAATTCTAATAGATCCGATTATCTTCTTTTCTTCTGAATTTATTTCCATAGCAACGACATCAACTTTTTTAGAAATAAATGTTTTTGGATTGATGGTCCTATACGAGCAAATTTCGTTTTCTGGGATATAGATTTTATATTCTCCCAAATTTGAAACTAATCCATTGTTCTGCACGCCATTGATTACGCAAGTAAAACTACTCCCAAGTTTTATATTTTTTGCATTTTGATTGCCAAGCAAAATGTCTTCTGCTTGATTTTTAGATGCTAACACCATCCCATTTTCACTTTTGCCGCCAAGAATAAACACAGAAAATCTGTCGCCTATTTTTGCATTATTAAAATCGTTCATTTCACTTTTCGAAATAAACGCATCTAATTTCCCACCCAAATTAAAAACTACGCCATTTTCTTCAATAGCGATAATAATACCTTCAACCAATTGTTTTGGTTTGTATTTTGTAAATGTTTTTTCTACTTCTTCTAAACTAAATTTTGTATCCATAACCACTTTTTTTAAAAAATAAAAAGGCGAAAGCCTTATTAATTTTGCAACTCTTCGTAGAAGTCTACGAGAATGTTTTTCATTTCTTTATATAAGAATTTAATAGACTTAATATTTGAAGCGATAAAATCAAAGCCCACAATCAACCCATTCAAAATCTTTAAGTTTTGAATTTCGCAAGCATTTACAACAGCATCAAGCATAATGTATGCTTCTTCGCGGAGTTCGCTTTTTAAACGCGTTGAATAATCAATTTCTGTCATCATATCATTTGCAAGTTTCTTTATCTCTTCAAAGTATTTTGCACAGTCAACATCCTTCATCTCTTTTTCTTCTTCGTGTACAAGTTCAAAATCCTTTTCCATGTCACACCTCTCTTATTCTTGTTAATATAATATCACACTCTTTCAAAAAGAAAAACAAAATTTAGTAAATTTTCAAAAGTATTATAACAAACTTTACTTGTCAGCAACAGATTTATATGTTATACTTTTGCGGAATATAAAAAATAACAATATAGGAGAAAAAATGATTCAGGCTGTCAATGTGACATTACAATTCGGTGGACGCGTCCTTTTTAAGGACGTTAATTTAAAGTTCACAAAGGGAAACTGCTACGGCATAATCGGTGCTAATGGTGCAGGAAAATCTACTTTTTTAAGAGTCTTAACAGGAGAATTGGAACCAAACAAAGGTGAAGTTTTGATTGACCCTCATGAACGTATGTCAGTTTTAGAACAAAACCAAAATAAATACGATGACAAAACTATACTTGAAACCGTTTTGCTGGGACACAAAAGATTGGTGGAAGTCCAACAGCAAAAAGACGCTCTATATATGAAAGAAAATTTCTCAGAAGCCGACGGAATTCTTGCTGGCGAACTGGAGACTGAGTTTGCTGAACTAGGTGGCTGGGAAGCAGAAAGTGAAGCAAAAACATTATTATCTGGAATCGGCATTCCTGAAAGTTTGTTTGATACATTGATGAGTGCCATAGACCCAAAACAAAAGGTTAAAGTTTTGCTCGCTCAATCACTTTTCTTAAATCCAGATATCTTAATCCTCGATGAGCCAACTAACAACCTTGACTTTAAAACAACTCGCTGGTTAGAAGATTACATTCTAAACTTTGAAAACACAGTTATCATTGTTTCCCATAACCGACATTTTTTAAACAAAGTTTGTACTCATACTTGCGATGTCGACTTTGGTCAAATCAATATGTATCTAGGAAACTACGATTTTTGGTATGAAACGAGCCAACTTTTAGCACGCCAAGCAAAAGAACAGAATAAGAAATCAGAACAACGCGCAAAAGAATTGAAAGATTTTATTGCTAGATTTGCCGCAAATGCTTCAAAATCTAAACAGGCAACTTCGCGCAAAAAGGAATTGGAGAAACTTACACTTGAAGATTTTAAGCCTTCTTCAAGGAAATATCCTTACATTAATTTTGAATATGAGCAAGAAATTGGTAAAGAAATCTTAAAAGTTGAAAATCTTACTAAAAAAGGTATGTTTAAAAACTTGTCTTTCACAGTATGCAGAGATGACAAAATAGCAGTCTTATGCTCAAATGGTTTGACTGTCACTACTCTATTTAATATTTTAATGGGTTTGGAAGAGCCAGACGGCGGAAAGGTAGTTTGGGGAAAGACAATAAAAGCAACCTATCTGCCACAAGATAATCATGAATTTTTTAAAGATTGCCATTTATCTCTTGTGGATTGGCTAAGACAATGCTCAAAAGATCAAACGGAGACATATATTCGTGGCTGGCTTGGAAGAATGCTCTTTTCGGGAGAAGAAGCATTAAAAGAAGCGTGCGTTATTTCTGGAGGAGAAAAAGTACGTTGTATGATGGCAAAGATGATGCTACAAAGTGGAAATGTAGTTTTAATGGATGAGCCGACAAACCATTTGGACCTTGAAAGTATCACCGCCCTAAACAAAGGAATGATAAATTTCAAAGGTGTGATGATTTTCGCATCTCATGACCAAGAGATTGTGGAAACAGTTGCAAATAGAATTATTGATATTGTTTCAGAAGATAAATTTGTTGATAAGCAATGCACCTACGAAGAATACGTTAATAACAACTAAAAAAACAGCCAAACGGCTGTTTTTTATTAATTATTTTCTTGGATTTTTGATATTTGATTGTGCTGCTGCAAGGCGCGCAATAGGTACACGATATGGCGAGCATGAAACGTATGTCAATCCTACTCTATGACAGAAATCAATTGAACTTGGATCTCCACCGTGTTCTCCGCAGATACCCATTTTAATATCTGGGCGTACCGATTTCCCAAGTTCTGCTGCCATTTTTACAAGTTTGCCAACACCAACTTGGTCAAGTCTTGCAAATGGATCGCTTTCGAAAATCTTGCGTTCATAATAATAATCTAAGAATTTGCCTGCATCATCACGACTGAATCCGTATGTCATTTGCGTTAAATCATTAGTGCCAAATGAGAAGAATTCTGCTGTTTTTGCAATTTCATCTGCTGTTAAAGCGGCTCTTGGTATTTCAATCATTGTACCAATCTTGTATGTTAATTCAATGCCTTGTTTTTTGATAATTTCATCTGCGATATTTGCAACAACATCTCTTACAAAATTGAACTCTTTACTATCGCAAGTTAATGGGATCATAATTTCTGGATGAATGTCATAGCCCATTTCTTTCTTAACAGCGATTGCTGCTTCGATAACTGCTGTTGTCTGCATCTCCGCAATCTCTGGATATGTGATTGCTAAACGCAAACCACGGTGCCCCATCATTGGGTTAACTTCTTTAAGTCCTTCAACTGTTGTCTTTAATTCTTCAAATGTTAATCCCATTTCCTTTGCAAGTGCTGCAATTTCATTGTCTTCGTGAGGTAAAAACTCGTGAAGAGGTGGATCAAGGAAACGAATTGTGACAGGATTTCCTTTCATCGCTTTGTAAAGACCGATAAAATCTTTTCTTTGCATTGGAAGAAGTTTGGCAAGTGCCTTTTTACGCTCTTCCGTTGTCTTTGAAACAATCATCTCACGGACTGCTGGAATTCTATCTGCATCAAAGAACATATGTTCTGTTCTGCAAAGACCAATGCCTTCTGCACCAAAACCATAAGCAACTTCAGCATCTGATGGTTTATCAGCGTTTGTTCTAATTTTAAGCGCGCGATATTTATCTGCCCAACCCATGATTGTGCCAAAATCACCTGAGAGTGATGCTGGAACTGTTTTTACGGCTTCGCCATAAATAAATCCTGTTGAACCATCGATAGAAATTAAATCACCTTCTGTGAAAGTTTTTCCACCAAGTGTAAATTTTTTGTTTTCTTCATCAACTATTAAGTCTTGACAACCTGCGACACATGCTGTTCCCATACCACGTGCAACAACTGCTGCGTGAGATGTCATACCGCCACGTGCTGTCAAAATTCCTTCGCTGGCTGCCATGCCTTGAATATCTTCTGGCGATGTCTCAAGTCTGACGAGAACAATTTTATTCCCTGCTGCATGGAGTTCAATTGCGCGTTCTGCTGTAAATGCTACGATACCGCTTGCTGCTCCTGGTGATGCTGGGAGCGCTTTACCAACTACTTGTGCTTCTTTTAATGCTTTTGCATCAAATTGTGGATGAAGAAGTGCATCAAGTTGTTTTGGCTCTAATTTCATAAGAGCCTCTTTTTCTGTAAGCATTCCTTCTGCAACTAAATCAACTGCAACTTTTAAAGAAGCTTTTGCCGTTCTCTTACCATTACGCGTTTGAAGCATGAATAATTTACCATTTTCGATAGTAAATTCCATATCTTGCATATCATGATAGTGTTTTTCAAGTGTATTTGCAATATTTACGAATTGTTTATATAAATCCTTATTTTGTTCTTCAAGATGGCTAATTGGTTGTGGGGTTCTAACACCTGCAACAACGTCTTCGCCCTGCGCATTCATAAGATACTCACCATAAAGTTTGTTTTCGCCTGTCGAAGGGTTGCGTGTAAAAGCAACACCTGTACCACTCTGCTCACCCATATTACCAAAAACCATGGCTTGAATGTTAACTGCTGTGCCCCATGATGATGGTATATCATTGACTCTTCTGTAATAGATAGCACGTGAGTTGTCCCATGAACGGAAAACTGCTTTTACTGCTTCAAGCAATTGCATTTTTGGGTCTTCCATAAAATCATAGCCCATTTCTTTTTTGAAAAGTGCTTTAAATTTTTTGACCATTTCTTTAAGGTCGTTTGCATCGAGTTCCGTGTCAAGTTTTACACCCTTTGCTTCTTTCATTTTATCAATAATCTTCTCAAAGTTAGATTTTTCAAGTCCAAGCGCAACATCTGAAAACATTTGAATAAATCTTCTATAACTGTCGTATGCAAAACGTGGATTGTTTGTAAGTGCTGCAAGCCCTTCAACAACCTCGCTGTTAAGCCCAAGGTTCAAGATCGTGTCCATCATGCCTGGCATGGATACTCTAGCACCGCTTCTAACTGAAACTAAAAGTGGATTTGTTTTATCGCCGAATTTCTTTCCAGTGATTTTTTCCATTTTTGCAAGCCCTTCCATAATTTGGCTTACAATATCATCAGCGAGCATTTTACCGTCATCATAATAACGGCAACACGCTTCTGTTGAAACGGTGAAACCTTGTGGGACGGGAAGACCGATATTTGTCATTTCTGCAAGATTGGCACCTTTACCCCCTAAAAGATTTCTCATGTCTGCGTTTCCTTCTGAGAATAAATAAATGTATTTGTTTTTCGCCATTTTCCCCTCCTAAATAATTATTCCTAAATTTACGGCAATAAACCTAGGTTCTTTTGTCCTTACATTAAAAATTTTGTAATGGCTCTAAAATAAAATTTCGGTGGACTTTCGCTCACCGAAATCTATTCTACAATAACC
>CAYJAO010000007.1:0-11975 GCA_964368355.1 uncultured Lachnospiraceae bacterium
TCAAATAATAACTTGCCTTTATTTTATTAATTAAAGTGCAACCGTTGCCTTCGCTGTTAAAGACAAATCAGAAAGCCCTTGGCCTGCCTTCAACATGAAGTATGCTGCACTACCGACCATGGCTGCATTATCTGTACAAAGCACAAGTTCTGGCATATATAGTTTTATATCACGTTTCTTGCATTCATTAGTAAGCGTTTCCTTTAACTTTGAATTAGCAGAAACACCGCCTGCAACAACCAATTTTTTTTGCCTCTGTTGCTCGCAAGCTCTTATAACTTTTGTGACAAGTTCCTCTGTGACGGCGCGCTGAAAACTTGCACAAATATCTGACACATTTGGCTCTTCATTGTTTTGTTTTAATTTATGGACATAATTTATAACTGCTGTTTTTATACCACTAAAACTAAAGTTAAGTGTATTTGCAAGGGAATTATGTTGAACAAAATTTATTTGGTCGTTCCCTGTTCTTGCATATTTATCTACATTTGGACCACCGGGGTAACTCAAACCTAAAACGCGCGCAACTTTATCAAACGCCTCACCCACTGCATCGTCTATTGTGGAGCCAAGCAATTCGTGAGTATTATAATCCGGTATGTTGAGAATAGCAGTGTGCCCGCCACTTACCATAAGGCAAACAAAAGGCGGTTCGAGTTCCTTATATGTTAAGTAATTTGCTGCGATATGCCCTTTGATATGGCTGACAGCAATCAATGGCAAGTCAAGCGAAAACGCAAGTGCTTTTGCAAAGTTAACTCCAACCAACAATGCTCCCACTAGACCCGCACCATAAGTGACGGCAATTGCATCAATATCTGTTTCTTTTAATTTTGCCGTGTTAAGTGCTTCTCTGTAAAGATTTGAAATTGCTGTTATATGATTTCTAGATGCTATTTCCGGAACTACGCCACCAAAGAGTTTGTGAATTTCAATTTGAGATGAAATAATATTTGCCAAGATTTTTCGTCCGTTTTCAATTATTGCTATACTTGTCTCATCGCATGAACTTTCGATTGACAAAATACGAATAATTTGTTTATCCTTTAATTTTTCAAATTTTTCTTTTGCTCTTTCGTAATACATTATTATGCCTGCATTGCGGTTATTGCTGCAACTAAAACTATGTCCTTAACCGCGCAACCGCGCGAAAGATCATTAACTGGTTTGTTTAAATTTTGTAAAATTGGTCCTATTGCGCTAACATTACCAAAGTATTGAATGGCTTTATAACATATATTTCCCGCATCAAGATTTGGGAAAATTAAGACATTTGCATTGCCTTTCACTGCACTATTTAAATATTTCCTTTTACAAACCTCTGGTGCTAACGCACTATCCAACTGTATCTCTCCTTCTACCACAAACGATTTATCTTTTTTTAGAATTGCAGTTGCGTTTTTTACTTTTTCTGCACTGTCGCCATTTGCTGAATCTTTTGTCGAATATGAAAGCATTGCAACGCGTGCATTAGTTTTTACAAATTTTTCAAATGATTGCGCGGTATTCTTTGCAATCTGTACTAAATCTTCCTTGCTTGGGTCTATGTTGACTCCTACATCTGATGCAAAAATCACACCATCTTTCCCTAACATTTTGTTCTTTCCGTAGAATAGGATAAAAGATGAGACACAGCCTTTTTCTTTTGCTTTTATTATTTGTAAAGCTGGACGAATAACTTTTGCACTGCTCGTTTCCGCACCTGCAACCATACCATCAGCGAAGCCCCCTTCGACTAATAAAGTTCCAAAATATATGGGATCAAGTGCAAGTTTTTCTGCCTCTTCCCTGGTTAAGCCTTTGTCTTTTCTTCTTTCTAAAAACAAGTCAACCAATTCATCATATAGCGAAGATGTTTTAGGATTGATAATTGTCATTCCTTTGATCTGTTTTTTATATCTCAAAACTAAAGCGCTTTCATCGCCAAGCAATACAACTTTAGCCATTTTCTTTCTGTGGATAAATTTTGCCGCCTCAATTATTCTTTCGGAAAACCCTGCTTCTGGAAACACAAGAGTTTTATTTCTTTTTCTAGCACTCTTTATAAGATAGTTATCTGTCAACATGTTCTTCGCTTTCTCCTTCATACAATTATATTCTACAACGTAAACATATTGTAAATGAATAAAACTATTTTGTCAAATAAAGTACACGCATTTCAAAAACAATATAAAAAAATATTACTGACATTAATATTGTTTGCGTTTATTATCGCTTTAGTCATTTCTCCCAAAAAATACATTGATGTGACATTGGACGGAATCAGAGTTTGGGCTACAGCAATTTTGCCCGCACTCTTTCCCTTCATGATTTTTACACGACTGCTCGCTTCAATGGGGTGCATTGAAGATTTTTCAAAAGGATTTTCAGGCGTAAGTAACAAGTTATATCGAACCCCCGGGATTTCCTCTTACGTGTTTTTAATGAGCATAATTTCGGGATACCCACTTGGCGCGAAAGTCACTTCCGATCTATATGAACGAGGGTTGCTATCTCGTGCTGAAGCACATAGAATTTGCTCTTTTACTTCCAATTCCGGACCAATGTTTATTATAGGAACAGTTGGCATTGGCATGCTAATTTCTCCAACTGCGGGATACATAATTTTAATTTCTCATATATTAGCAGCAATCATAAATGGGCTAATTTATCGCAAATATAACGCGCCTGAATTGTCTTCAAAAACTATCATTCAACCAAAGAAAAACAGAGAAACGGACATACTGACAAATACTATGGAAAACGGCATAAACTCTGTACTTTTAATTGGCGGATACATTGCTATTTTCTTCGTAATAACCGAGATTTTGTATTCTCTTGGCATATTCTCGCCACTAGTAAACTTGTTTTCAAAAATAGGCATAGAAAAAAGCGTTTCAAACGGCATAATCTTTGGCTTTTTTGAGATAACAAAAGGCTGTTTGCTAATTTCCTCTGCACCTATTTCACTAACGCTAAAAACTATAATTTGTTCTTTGATAATTTCATTTGGGGGGCTGGCTGTTTCCTTCCAAGCTTTTGCATTCTTAAACAAATTCAAAATTTCTAAAAAGTTTTTCTTTTTACAAAAAACAACCCATGCTCTGCTCAGCACGGGAATAACAATGCTCTTAATTTTAATTTTCTTTAATTAAAACGCATTAATTATATGCGTTATTTCATCGTCTCCAAAAATTTCTATAACATCAAAACGGCAGTTGGAATCAAGTTTATGTATAGTTTTTAAATAAGACAACGCAACCATTCTAATTTTGTTTTGTTTATAAAGAGTGACCGCCTCTCTAGGCAAACCATATTTCGCAGAATGTCGTGCTTTCACTTCGACAAAAACTATATAATCCTTGTCTTTAGCAATGATGTCTATTTCGCCAAGTTTATTGGAAAAGTTTTGGCACACAATTTTGTATCCTTTATTTTCAAGATACTTAGTTGCTAAATTTTCGCCAATATTCCCGTAGGTTTTCTTTTCAGTTATCATAGCGTTATTTTTCCTATTCTACCCTTTCTAAAATCATCTATAATAGTGGCCGCTGTTCGTTCATAATCTATATCTCCGCCCTTAATCAAAAACTTGCGCTTTTCGCCTATCAATTCAAGGATTTGAACGGGCGTTTTGCCTTCTATTTCTTCTTCTGAAAGACTAAATCTATTGCAAAAATCAGTAGGATAATTCTTTAATAAGTCTTTTATCAAGTAAAGCGATAATTCTGATGCTGAAATAACATCATCTTTTATTGAGCCAATATACGCTAAATTGCGTGCATTTACTTCATTTTCCAAATTTGGCCAAAGCGTTCCTGGTGTGTCCAAAATTTCAATATTATTAGACAACTTAACCCATTGCTTCCCTTTTGTTACGCCTGGTCTATCGCCAGTAACAGCCCTCGCAGAGCCACAAAGATTGTTAACCAATGTCGACTTCCCAGAATTTGGGACACCTATTACCATTGCTCTGACGTAATAGTTCACGCCCTTATCTTTGAATTTGTTTATTTGCGCTTGACAAAGTTTATTCAATGAATTTGTCACCGATTTTAACGCTCCAGATGCCGTGCTGTTAAGATCTAAAATATCAGAATTAGCAAATTTAAATCGTTTTTTTAGTTCTTTGACTTTTGCAATGTCAGCAAGATCAATTTTATTAAAAATAAAGAGAATTGGTTTTCCACCAACTATATCAACAAATGCTGGATTTACACAAGATAAAGGGGTACGAGCATCTAAAACATAAATTATCGCGTCAACATTTTTTACTTCTTCTTGCATCATTCTCAAAGCCTTTGTCATGTGCCCCGGGAACCAGTTAATCTTCTCCATTTTTATCCTTTTAACCTATTTTTTTAATAAATCTGGGCGGTACTTTTCTGTCTCTTCAAAAGATTTTTGCTTTCTCCATTTTGCTATTTGTTCGTGATTTCCACTTCTCAAAACCTCTGGGACTTCCAGCCCCATAAATGTTTGTGGTCGCGTATATTGTGGATATTCCAAAAAGCCATTTGTGTGACTTTCTTCATCAAGAGAACCATCGGCCAAAACCCCTTCAATCTGTCTAGAAACCGCATCAATTATAGCCATTGCAGGAATTTCGCCACCCGTCAAAACATAATCGCCAATTGAAATTAATTCAGGCTTAAAAAGTTCAATAATCCGTTCATCAATTCCTTCATAATGCCCACAAAGGAAAATTAAATGGCTTTCTTTTGATAGTGAAACTGCCTTCTCTTGAGAAAACACACCGCCTTTTGGAGAAAGTAAAATCAGTTTGCTTTCAGCGGTAATTACGCTTTTTATCGCATCATAAATTGGTTGTGGCGTCATTAACATTCCAGCACCGCCGCCAAAAGGTGTATCATCACACTTTTTGTGTTTGTCATTTGAAAAATCGCGAATATCTATCGCGTTTATTTCCAACTTGCCAGCATCAATAGCCCTTCCCAAAATACTTTCAAATAATGGTGAAAACATTTCAGGAAATAATGTCAAAATGTCAATTTTCATAAGTTTATTATACGCCAAAAAGTATAATATAGCAAGCATTTCAGACATATATATAAGACATGAAAATAAAAAAAATTATAACAAAAATTCTCATGACACTTTGTGCAATAAGTGCAATCATTCTAATTGTTGTCGTTTTTGCAGGCTGTTCAAGCCTAGATAGCGAAAGCAAGAACTTAACCAACTATAATATTTCCATCAATCACAACTCAGAAACTCAAACCTTAGATTGTTCGGAAACAATAAACTATATTAATTCGAGCGATACTACTTTATCGTATATTTGCTTTCACCTTTACCCCAATGCATTTCGTGAAAATTCCAAAGCAAGCGTAGTAAGTTTGTCAGACCAACATAAAGCCTACCCCAACGGATTAAGTTATGGGGATATAAAAATAGACAGCGTGCAAGTTTTACACAGTGCCGCGACATATTGTGAAAACATTGATATACAACAGCCAACATCTAATGAAATCAATAGTTTTATAAAAAATTCAAATTTAAATAACCCACAATATTTTGTTGGTGGCGAAGATAAAAACATTTTATATGTACTCTTTCCAAATCAATTATTTCCTGATGATAGAATTGAAATATCAATAAATTTTAATGTCACTTTGCCAAATATAAATCATCGCTTTGGCTATGGAAATAACACAACAAATCTGGCAAATTTTTATCCTATCGTCTGCGTCTACGAAAATGGCGAATTCGATAAATCGTTATACAATTCAAACGGCGATCCCTTCTATTCAAACATGGCAAATTACTCTGTTAAGTTAACAACCGCATCAGATTTCGTAGTATCTAATACTGGCGAAATTATTTCCTCCACTGTAACAGATAATTCACAAACTATAATCATGCAAGCAAAAACCGTTCGAGATTTTGCATTAGTTTTATCAAAGGAGTTTAAAGTTCTTTCTCAAAAGGTTGGCGACACCGATGTTAAATACTACTATTTTTCCGACCAATCACCAGAAACATCTCTGGAAACGGCCATAAAAACGCTCAATTTTTTCAATGATTTAATAGGAAAATATCCTTATTCAACCCTATCGGTTGCTGAAACAAATTTTGTCCACGGTGGAATGGAATTCCCAAATCTTGTATATATTTCAAATGATGTGACTGACCCTACAACCTATCAACAAGTGATCGTTCACGAAATTGGACATCAGTGGTGGTACAATCTTGTCGGAAATAGTGCCTTTTCTTATCCTTGGCTAGACGAGGGACTAACCGAGTACTCCACTATACTTTTCTTTGATTCTCACTCGGAATATAACCTTTCTAAAAACACTTTGATTAAAAATGCTTATACCAATTATTCGCTTTTTGTAGAAGTATATGGCAGTGTATATGGAAAAGTTGACACATCAATGAATAGAGAATTGGATGAGTTCCCAACAGAGCCTGAATATGTTTACACTGCGTATGTGAAAGGAATGTTGTTGTTTGATTCGCTACGTGAAATTTTGGGTGAAAAAAAGTTTGAAAAATGCTTACAAACCTACTTCGAAAAAAATATGTTCAAAAATGTAACGCCGGACGACATGATTGCAAGTTTTGAAAAAGCAAGCGGACAAAATTTAGAAGCCTACTTTAATGCTTGGATTGAAGGAAGAGTCATTTTGTTAAAATAATTTGTTTATGTGATGCGAAATGTGCTATAATAAAATATATGAAAAGTGCTTTAATTAGTGGCGCATCTCGCGGAATTGGCGCAGAAACAGCAAGAAAATTTGCCAGCGAAGGCTACAATGTAATGATCAACTATAACGATAGCGAAAGAGAAGCGATTGCCCTTAGAGAGCAAATTTTAAGCGATTTTCCCAACATTTCGGCTGAAATTTACAAATGTGATGTTTCAAAGTATGATGAATGCGAAAAAATGATGAAATACTTCCTTTCAATTTTCGGAAAGATTGACGTTTTAATCTGTAACGCAGGAATAAGCCTTATAAAGCCATTGATCGATACTTCCCTTGAAGACTACAAGCAAATTATGGATACAAACTTTGGCGGGGCTTTTTACTTAGCAAAACTGGCTTATGAGCCAATGATTAGAGAAAATTATGGAAACATTATTTTTATCTCTTCAATGTGGGGCTCATTAGGTGCATCTTGTGAAAGCGTCTACTCTGCCTCAAAAGGTGCAATGGAAGCGTTCTCAAAGTCATTGAAAAAGGAATTAGAATTTACAAATATAAATGTTGAAACCTTTGCCCCTGGATTTGTAGAAACAGACATGAATTCCCACCTATCTAAAAAAGAACGAGAAGAAGTAATTGAAAATTGCCCAATTGGTAGAGCCGAAACTTCTGCTGAGGTCGCAAAAAAAATCTTCAAATTAGTAAAATAGTTTATCTTTTGTTAAAAAAGTGCCCCTGCGAGAGCGCTTTATTTTTATTAAATCCAGTATTTTCTATCGAGAGAACGATATTGTATTGCCTCGGCGATATGTTCAAATTTAATATTCGGCGAGTTATCTAAATCCGCAATTGTTCTTGCAACGCGCAAAATACGATTATGGGCACGAGCAGAAAGTTTAAGTTTTGTGAAGGCCTCTTTTAAAAGTTGTTCGCTTTCATTATCTAGTTCACAGAACTTATTGCAAAGTTTTACATTCATGCTTGCATTTGAGAAGCACTTTTCGCCCTTAAATCTATTAAGTTGCAATTTTCTTGCATCGTCAACACGCTCTTTTATGTCGCAAGATTTTTCTTCATTCATTGATTTATCGGTTAGTTCATCATAGGTGACATTATCAACTTCAATATGCAAATCAATTCTGTCCATTAAAGGGCCCGACAACTTACCTAAATATTTATGTATTTGGCTGGGAGAACATTTACACTCTGCATCTTTTGAGCCATAATGACCACATGGGCATGGGTTCATACTTGCAATCAACGTAAAATCTGCTGGGTATGTTACAGTTTGCATTGCCCTAGCAACAGTGATAATGCCATCTTCAAGCGGCTGTCTTAACGCTTCGATTGTATGTCTGCTATATTCTGGCATTTCGTCCAAAAACAATACACCATTATGCGCCAAACTTATTTCGCCCGGTTTAGAGTTTCGCCCGCCCCCGGTTAAGCTAACTAACGTAGCGGTGTGGTGAGGGCTGCGGAAGGGCCTTTGGCAGACTATTCCCTGCTTATTGTCCAATGTCCCAGCAACGCTATGAATTTTTGTCACTTCCAAAGCTTCTTCGAAAGTAAGGTCAGGAAGAATAGTTGGGAAGCACTTTGCAAGCATAGTTTTCCCACTTCCCGGAGGTCCTATCATGAGAATATTATGTCCGCCAGCAGCAGCAATCTCTAATGCACGTTTTGCACTCGCCTGCCCTTTAACAAAGCAAAAATCTAAACTATCTTTATGCCCTTCTGAAAACGCTTCATAACTTGTTGTTTGAATACGTTTTAATTCAATTGAACCATTTAGATGGTCAAAAACTTGTTTCAGGTTTTCAACTGGATAAATTTCTATGCCCTCTATAAAACTTGCTTCTTTTGCATTATCTGCAGGAATAATAAACTTTTTAAAGCCTGCCTGACGTGCAGAAATCAGGACGGGTAAAACACCATTAACATGTTTTACTCCGCCATCGAGTGAAAGTTCCCCAATAAAAACTATATCTTTGACTTTTGCAACAGATATTTGATTGGTTGCTGATAGAATTCCAACTGCGATAGAAAGGTCAAAAATTGGACCTTCTTTTTTTGTATCTGCCGGGGCAAGATTTACAGTTATTTTATTAATTGGATACTCATACCCTGAATTTTTTATTGCCGATTTTACGCGTTCCTTGCTTTCTTTAATGGCGATGTCGCCCAATCCAACTATATCGAACCCTGGCAAGCCAGCAGAAATATCTATTTCTGTTGTGACTAAAAACCCCTCTATGCCATTTAAACCATAACTTAAAACTTTTGAAAGCATAAGCCCCCTCTCTTTTGTATTATTTTGATTATATAAAACTTTTCACACTTAACCAAACGATTAATTGAAATATATGAAAAAATATTAAAAAATACCAAGAAAACACTTGTTTTTATTTTAGATATATGGTATATATAACTTTGGCTTCGGGTGGTCCGCTGTCTCAATTAGATAAGAACACTTAGTTTAGTAAGGAGGAAAAGTCATGAATATCGTAGATACTATCGAAAATGAAAATCTTAGAAAAGACGAAATTGCCCCATTTAATATCGGTGATACAGTTAAAGTTTTCGTAAAAATCAAAGAAGGTGACAAAGAACGTCTTCAAGCTTATGAAGGTGTTGTCATCGCAAAACGTAACGGATCTGTTCGTGAGACATTTACCGTCAGAAGAATTTCTTACGGAATTGGCGTTGAAAGAACATTCCCATACCATTCACCTTTGATTGATCATGTTGAAGTTACTCGCCAAGGTAGTGCAAGAAGAGCAAAATTATATTATCTTCGCAATCTCACAGGCAAGAAAGCAAAGACGAAAGCAGCAAAAGATTAATGAATTAAAAAAACCACCAAATTTTTGGTGGTTTTTATTGTTTAATTTTAATAATTTTCCAAAATGTTGTTCATATCCATAACATCGGCCGACGTGATAATTCCAATTGGTGGCTCATTCAAACTTCCACCTTTAGTAATCAAAACTGCTATCAATTTTCTGTTTTTATAGAATATGTTAAGGATTTCTTCAATCGTAGTATCTTTAGGTACAACTTCGTAATATTTTGAGGTCGCTTTTACATTTAAAATTTCTTCTATCTTTGTGTGTGCTATAAAGTTATCTATCTTTTCGCCTTCGGAAATCTTTTTACCTATTTCATCTAATATTCGTTGTCCGTTGGCAACACCAATCAATCCACCATCTTTGTATATGGGTATATTGCTAAACTGAGAAGTGGAGATAAGTTCTATAACATCTTTCACAATTACATCATTTTGAACGCACAAAACATTTCTCTCCCCCACTGTATCTATTGCCTTTGGCGGAGTTGTGATTATCTCTGCAATGTGCTCAATATCTTCAACGACATCGTCATGTGGCTCTGCGATAATAAAAGAATCGCTGCTTCTATGAATTATGGCATTTCTCAAGCGCCCGTAGTCTATTAAATCATCTTCATATTTTCTAACTATGTAATTTAGTGGAACAGCTCGCCTAATTATATCTGAAAAGCTCATGCTTCTCTTAAAGCCATGCTGCACACGTATAGCGTAGTCTATCGCATTATAAGCATTGATAAACCTTCTTGCATTACTTATTGTTTTTTCCATTATTCTGTCTTTTCTGCCTTTTCAAAAGCTTTTAAAACTTCGCTTATTATTTGTTCACGAGTTTCCGTATTGATTGGATGCACAATATCTCTATATTCGCCATCTGGAGTTTTTCTGCTTGGCATTGAGATAAACAAACCATCTTTACCTTCAATAATCTTGATGTCGTGGATTACAAAGCATTCATCAATTGTGATTGATGCTACCCCTCTAAGTTTGCTTGAATCTTTATCTACAAGTCTTACTCTAACATCTGTAATTTTCAACTTTTTTACCTTCCCTTTTCCCTTTCTAACTTAAAAACTTTGCACTCTAACTTTCTTAAGTCATAATAATATTAGCAGAGTTTTTAATTTTCTCCAAACAAAATTAAATATATTTTCATAATCTATTATAATGGTAAAAAAAGTATATTTCATAGGAATTAGCGGAATAAGCATGAGTAGCCTTGCTGTTTTTATGCGATTACAAAATTGTGAAGTTTCGGGCTCAGATCTATGTGAAAGTGAAAATTTAAAAGCATTGCAAGCCTTTGGTATTAAGTATCATATTGGACATGCAGAAGAAAATATCAAACAATTCAACCCTAATTTAGTGATAATAAATTATGCAATCCATGAAGATAATGAAGAATTAATTTGGGCTAGAAACCATAAGAAAAGGGTAATTTCTCGTGCAGAATTATTGGGAAAATTAAGCAAAAACTTCAAAAAAGTTATTGCAATAAGCGGTACGCATGGCAAAACCACCACAACCGCCCTAACGGCAGAAATATTTGTCAATGCTGGGCTAAGACCGACCGTCCACGTTGGCGGCATATTAAAACTAAATAATAGTAATTTTTTAATTGGCGACAAAAAATATTTCATCACTGAGGCTTGCGAGTATAAAAATAGTTTTCTTAGCCTTTCTCCCAATTTGGGTGCTGTTTTAAATATTGAGCCAGATCACCTCGATTTTTTCAAAAACATAAACGAAATACAAAAAAGTTTTGATGCTTTTCTTCAAAATTCAAAAACAAAATTGTTCCAAATTAGTGATTTTAAATATTGCTTAAAAAATGAAAAATTTGAGAAATTTTATTCTGCAGAAAATATAACGCAAATACAAACTGGATATATTTTTGATCTATGCGAAAATGATAAGATCTTGGCACATATAAAAACCAACTTTTTAGGCGAGCATAATGTAAAAAACGCATTGGTCTCAGCAATAATCGCCTTGCAATATAAAATTAAAATTCATACAATCAAAAAGACAATTAAAAATTATCATGGAGTAAAACGCAGATTTGAAGAAATAGCACAAATTAACAATTGTGCAATAATTCACGATTATGCACATCATCCAACAGAAATAAGAAAAGTGATAACACAGGCAAAATCTTATGGCAAAGTACTAACTGTATTTCAACCACACACTTTTTCACGCACAAAAAAATTATTTAACGACTTTCTTACTGCTTTTGATGAAAGTGATGGCCTAATTTTAGCAAAAACATATCCGGCAAGAGAACGGGAAAGTGAAGGAATTAGCGCAAAAACACTATTCAAAAAAATGCAAAATTTTTATAACAATAAACTTGTTCAAAATGCACAAAATATCAAAAATAATAATTTTTTGCAAAATATACAAAATAATCAAAACAGTTACTTTGTACAAAGTGTACAAAACGGTTCATTAAAAATTTCTAATCACAGCAC
>CAYJAO010000008.1:0-9059 GCA_964368355.1 uncultured Lachnospiraceae bacterium
AATAAATATTGGTATTACATTCGAAAGAATTTAATATATATAGTAAAATTTTTATAGGAGGAAAAACAAATGGCAGTAAAAATTCGTTTAACAAGATTGGGAGACAAAAAAACACCTTTCTACCGTGTTATCGTTGCAGATTCACGTTCACCGCGTGATGGCAAATTTATCGACACAATCGGAACATACAACCCATTAACAGAGCCAGCAGAAATCAAAATTGATGCTGATAAGGCTCAAAAATGGATTGCTAGCGGTGCTCAACCAACAGAAACAGCAAAATCTTTGCTTATTAAATCTGGAATAATCAAAAAGTAAGAGAAAGCCTCTGTTTGGATTTTGAAATCCAATGAATATTTAAGATTATAAAGGAGAGAACATGAAAGATTTAGTTGAATATGTTGTAAAGGCGCTTTGTGATTATCCTGACGACGTTGAAATTGAAGTAGAAAATGACCGTGGCATAGAAATAATTAAAATATCTGTTGCCGCTTCTGATATGGGAAAAGTTATTGGAAGAAATGGAAAGATTGCAACATCTTTACGCACTATCGTCAAATCTCTTTCAAGTAGACAACATAAGAAAGTAATAATCAAAATCGAAGAAAAATAGGTAAGAAATGATACCAATTGGTCAAATAGTAAAGCCTCAAGGGATTAAAGGGGAAATAAAAATAATATGTGAAGATAGAGTGGAAAGATATTTAAATCTTCACTCAGTTTTCATTGACGGAATTGAAAGAAAAATACTTTCCATCAATGCTCGTTCTGGCGATTTATACCTTTTATTGGAGGGCGTTTCAGACAGAAATACTGCTGAACTTTTACGAGGAAAAGAAGTTCTTGCAAAAAAAGAAGATTTGGAGCGACTCGATCAAAATGAATTTTATTTTAAAGATTTGATAGGTGCAAAAGTTGTAGACGAAGAAGGAAAAGAGATTGGAGAATTGATTGATATAGACCAGTATGGAGCGGCAGATGTCATATCTATACGCGAAAGAAATATCATATTTTCAGTACCTTTTCTAGACAACATCTTTTTGAAAATAAACTATCAACTTGTAGTTGTTGACCGAACAGAATATGACAATAACAAAATAGCCGATTAAGGCTATTTTTTTAACGATAAAAATAGAATAATAAAAATTAGTTCTGTTTATATAGGGAATGTGATAAAATCTTTAAGGGGTATAAAAGATTATATCTTTTTCTTTAAATTAATTGCACTTAAAAAACTTATGTGTTAAAATCAAATCAATACGGGAGAAAAGAAGTGAGTTTTTGTAAATTTTCATCACAAAGTATAATAAATAACAAGACAGAAATTGACAATTTGTTTATCAATAACTATTTACCATACGCGCCAGAAAACGCTGTAAAGGTCTACCTTTATGGCTTGTACAAATGTAACAATTCAAGTTCTTATGACAACACTTTGGAGAGTTTTGCAAAGGTTTTAAAGATGCCAGAGGAAGATATTTTGGAGATATATGAATATTGGCAAAGCGAAGGATTGGTACAAATTTTAAATGCTATGCCTATCGAAATAAGATATATTCCATTGCAAGACACCATTGCTGATATAAAGAAATACAAATCTTCAAAGTATGGAGATTTTAATGCAAAAGCACAAGAAATAATCGGTGGAAGGATGATACAGCCAAATGAATATCGCGAATATTATGACGTGATTGAAACCTTCCATATTGAACCAGAAGCATTGCTCATGATTATAAAATATTGCACCAACCTTAAAGGCGAAAATATTGGTTATAGTTACATCATTACCGTTGCAAAAAATTGGGCTTATGACAATGTAAGAACGGTGGCAGACGTTGAAGAAAGATTGATCTCTTATGAACAAATCTCAGAGCAAATAAAAGAGATATTAAATGCTCTTGGTACTAAAAGAGCCCCCGGCATAGAAGAGAAAGAACTTTATTTGAAATGGACCAGAGAACTTGATTTTTCTCACGATACGATTGTTGCAGTTGCAAAATTATTAAAGAAGACAGGCAACAAAATACCTTTTGCGAGTTTAGATACAATTCTTTTGAAATATTACGAAATGAAACTTTTCACGATTGAAGAAATCAAGGAATTTGAAAAGAACAAGACTGAAATGTATGCACTTGGAAGAAAAATTTCAAAGGCGCTTGGCTTGTATTATGAAAGTTTAGACAGTGTTATAGAAACATATATTTCAAAATGGCTTTCTATGGGATTTAGCGAAGAAGCAATTGAAAAGATTGCTCAATATTGTTTCAAAAATTCGATTAGAAAATTTGAAGATATGAATTTGCGCATTTTAAAGTTTTATAAACTTGGATTATTATCGCTGGAAAGTTTGCAAACATATTTTTCTGAAGTGCTATCGGAAGATGAAAAGATAAAAGACCTTTTGCTGACGATGGGTGCAGATAACAGAGCGGTAAATTCTTATGATAGAGAATTTTATAAGAACTGGACGAACAATTGGAATATATCTAGCGAATTGATAAACTATGGGGCATCGCTTGCTTGCGGTAAAGCACAACCTATGAGATATTTGAATGGTATTTTAGCAAAGTGGCATGAAAGCAAAATAGAAACTATTGATGATGCAAAAAAAGTCAGTTTTGATAGCGCACCAAAGAGCAATAAAAAGGTAAGTGCAAATATCAAATCAAGAGAATACACCAAAGAAGAACTGGGCGCATTATTCGATAGTTTGGAAGAAGTGGAAGTTTAGGGCAAAGATGAAAAGTATTGAAAGAGAAGTAGAGAATATTTTAAAGCAAAAGCATGCTGATGCCATTTTTCTTGCTGATAATAATTTAAGAATTGCACGCAGAAACGAAGAATTCTCTAAATGGGAGCAAGAAGAAATAGATAAAACTATCTACTTGGCAAATTGCTTGGCAGATGAGGTGGATGTGACGAAAGAACGCATTGAACTTGCCGAAATACGTGCTAAAAAGTTTTTGGTGCTTAAAAAAATAGGTATGACCAAGAAAGATATTGAACCACGGTTTGAATGTGAAAAATGTCAAGATACTGGAAAAAATAGTTGCGAATGCAAAATAAAAATTTTAAATGAACTTTTATTAAAGCGTAGCGGAATTATTGGTGAATTGGAAGATTTTAAAAATGCAAGGTTTACTGATATGAATGGTGAAAGGTTGTTTAATAAATTACAAGAATGGTCACAAAAATTTCCAGACATAACGAAAAAGATGATTTATATAGCGGGCGGAACGGGTGTTGGAAAAACTTTTCTTTTGAAATGTATCGCCAATGAATTGATACGAAACGGGAATTACATTTTTTATTCAACTGCATTCAATATGAATAACGATTTTTTAGAATATTGTAAGGCAAGCGCAGAAGATAAAGCATACTTTCTTGCACCTTATTTAGAAAGTGAAGTGCTATTGATAGATGATCTTGGGACAGAGCCTATTTTAAATAACATTACTTTAGATTATTTGTATTTAATTTTGAATGAAAGACTAATTGCTGACAAAGCGACAATAATAAATTCAAACCTTTCCTTAGAACAACTAATTGATAGATACGGTGAACGCATTTTCTCTCGAATAATAGATAAGCGAGTAGGTTGGGCTATCAATTTCGAAGGGGAAGATAAAAGATTAAGAAAATAACATTTAGGAGAAAAAATATGTTGTATGATGTGCTTATCATTGGTGGCGGCCCAGCAGCAATTACTGCAGGAATTTATTCAAAAAGAGCGGGCAAAAATGTTTTAATCATAGAGAGAATGGCACCCGGCGGACAAGTTGCTATGACTAATACGGTTGAGAATTATCCAGGTATTAAACATACTGATGGCATGACTTTGGCTACAATGATGTATGACCATGTCACTTCACTCGGCGTGGAGTTTGTCTTTAGCGATGTTTTAGAGTTTGATATTAAAGGAAAAGTGAAGAGAGTTAGGACGCACGAAGGAACATTTGAGGGGAAATCTATCATATTATGTTTAGGAGCGTCAGCAAAACAACTTAATGTTGAAAACGAGAAAAAGTTTTTAGGAAGAGGTGTTAGTTATTGCGCCACTTGTGACGGAAATTTCTTTAAAGAGAAAAATGTTGCAATAGTTGGTGGCGGGAATACGTCGCTCGAAGATTCGCTATACTTGGCTGGTTTAGCTAAGAAAGTATATGTGATTCACAGACGTGACACATTCAGAGGCGAACAAATCTTAGTTGAAAGGCTAGAAAGTGAATCAGCAGATCCTTCTAGCCCAATTGAGATTTTATACAATTCTCATGTCGTAGCAATTGAAGGTAATGATAAATTAAATTCAATTACAGTTGAAAATTGCGTAACAAAAGAAAACAAAAAACTTGATGTCGACGGTTTGTTTATCGCAATTGGAAGAAAACCCGACACTGAACTTTTAGAAGGTGTTGAACTTGATAAAAACGGATATATTATCACAAACGAAAAAATGGGAACAAACATAGCAGGGGTGTATGCTGCAGGAGATGTTAGACAGAAACAACTTCGACAGATAATCACAGCGTGTAGCGATGGAGCAATTGCTTCTGTAAATATTAACGAATATATATTACAGTACAAATGATTATATACTGAATCTTTTGGGTAATATAATGTTTAAAAAGCTTTTCGGAACAGATGGCATTAGAGGAACTTGGGGAGAAAAGATTTCACCAGAATTGGCTTTTTCCATAGGAAAAGCCGTGGCATTGATTTTTGAAAGAGAGAACGAAAAGAACACCATAATTATTGGGAAAGATATGCGTCTTTCTTGCGATACGTTAGAAAGTGCACTTATAGCGGGAATAACTAGCATGGGAACAAATGTTATAGATATAGGAATTGTTCCAACTGCGGCTGTTCCTTTTTCTATTGCTTACTATAATGTAAACGCTGGGCTTATGATAACCGCTTCACATAATCCGGCCGAGCATAATGGATTTAAATTTTTCAATGGAAATGGATTTAGAATTTCCGGAGAACAAGAGAGTCATATTGAACATATCATAGCAAATTCATGTGATTATGTTGGAGTAAATTACAACAAACTTGGGCGAGTTAAACATAATACCGATTCAGTCAAATCGTACATAAAATTTATACGTAAAGAATTGAAAATTTCTAAGAATATTAAAATATGTTTTGATTGTGCGAACGGTTGTGCAAGTGAAATTATAGAAGAGATTTTTAAGGGTTACAATTTCCGGGCTTTTGACAATGAACCTACGGGACTAAATACAAATTTAGGGTGTGGCGCAACGCATATGGAAGAGTTGAAAAAAATAATGGAAGTTGGTGATTTTGACATGGGTTTTTCATTTGACGGAGATGCTGATAGGGTTCGTATTGCACTTAGGGGTGGTGAAGTTCTTTCTGGCGAAGATATAATATATATACTAACAAAATACAACAAATTAAAGTCAGTTATCACTACAAAAATGAGCAACATGGCACTTGTTAATTGCCTAGAAAAAGAAGGGATAAAGTGTGTTGTTGTAGATATAGGGGAAAGTGCGGTTTTGCAAGGCTTACTTGAAAATAACGCCATTTTGGGTGGCGAAAACAATGGACATTACATACTTTTGAATAAAGAGCCAACTAGTGATGGTATTTTAATTTCTGCTCAAATAGCATCAGTTTTTGAAAAGAACAAAGGATTGGAAGTGCCATTTGAACCTTATGCTCAATTTGAAAAAGCTGTTGAGATAAAAAATAAAAATGAAGTCATAAAGAATCCGATGCTAAAAGATAAGATAAACTTGTGTGAAAGTTTATTGGCAGAAAAAGGCAGAATTTTAATTCGTCAAAGTGGCACGGAAGAAGTTATACGTGTTTTAGTGGAAGGTGAAGAAAAATCTCTTGTCGCTGAAGTAGGCGAGGAGTTAGTGAAAACCATTTCATCGTTTAATTAAGTTATTTTAGTTGATAAAGATAAATATATATAAACCATGAAACATTTTAGAAATTTACGCAGCAAATCGGGTAGATTTATTGTCGTGCAAAAAAAAGCCATATTATTGTTTTTGGCTTTTATTATCACGCTGTCTTGCTTTGCTTTTTTACCGAGCGTATTCGCTGCAACTCCGAATACCATCTTAACTGTCGTTGTGGATGCTGGGCACGGTGGATTTGACGGCGGGTGCGAGGGTACTTTGGAAGGAAGCAACGAGCGTGAACTTAACTTGAAATATGCTAACACACTAAAAAAGTATTTGGAGAATTATGGAATTAGGGTAATCATGACCAGAACTACAACTGATGGATTGTATTCTGCATTTGCTACCAACAAGAAAAAAGACGACATGGAAAAGCGTAAAGAAATTATTGAGAAATCTAGAGCAGATGTCGTGATAAGTGTACATATGAATGCGTATTCCTTGATATCTTCTCGCGGAGCGCAAGTCTTCTATAATCCCGAGAGTGAAGTTTCAAAATCTTTAGCGAAAAGCATACAGGATAGTTTTGTTTCAGATTTGCCAAAAGCGCGTAAAGCCCCAGATGTGGGAGATTATTATATGTTGAACTGCACTAATGTTCCCGCAGTTATCGTGGAATGTGGCTTTTTGAGCAATCCCGAAGAAGAAATATTGCTGTTTTCAGATGAATATAGGGAAAAAGTTTGTTACGCAATTTTATGTGGCGTTATTAAATATTTAGAATAATTTTTAATTAAAGACGAAAAATGCTTGTAAATTTTGTTATTGAGTAGTAAAATCACATTTGTTTATTAAAGAGATTAATACCTATAATAAACCAGAGGTGAAAATATGTGCGATAAATGTAATTGTGGAAAAATTAGAAATACTTGTGACAATAAAACAAAATTTAATAAAGATACGACGATAGGTGAAGTCTTGGCAGCAGATGCAAGGCTAAGAGTTGTTTTGGAAGGTTTTGGCTTGCATTGCTTTGGCTGTCCTATGTCGCAGATAGAGACGCTTGAACAGGCAAGTGAAGTGCACGAAATTGATTTGCAATTCATGCTTGATAAATTAAATAATTTTAAAAAATAGTTTTAATATATTTCAACAGTGCTATATAAAATAATTTATTTAAGATAGGTGAGAGAAGTTTCGCCTATTTTTTATGCAAAAATTTTATTGCTTTTTGTGACATTTTAATGTAAACTTAAAGTGCTTTGTGGAAAGGTGTCAGAGAGGTCGAATGTGCTGGTCTCGAAAACCGGTGTGGTGAAAGCCACCGAGGGTTCAAATCCCTCCCTTTCCGCCAAACAAATTGTCCTTAGTTTTAAGACAACAAAAACAATTGTTTTTAGGCGCGGAGCGAAAAATTAAATGCAACAAAATTAAGTATTGACATATAATGTTTGTTATTGTATAATGAATACGAATAAATCTTTAAAAAGGAGAAAATTATGGCAAAGGGGACTCTTTCAAAAGGTAAAAAAATTGTAATAGGTATCGTAACGGCGGCAGTTGCACTTGCTGCAATAGCAACAACAGCAGTTATTTTGACACAAAAAACAAACAATAATAGAAATCAAACAAATAATCCTGGTACACATGGCACAATCAACCCGGTAACGCCTGTTGACCCGGTAACGCCTGTTGACCCAGTAACGCCTGTTGACCCAGTAACGCCTGTTGATCCGGTTGACCCGGTCGATCCTGGAGACGAACAAAAAACCGAAGCAGAATACAAAGTTGAATGCGAAAACAAGATTAAAGAGTTGTTGCCACAAATATATAAAACTACAAGCACAAAATATGAAATAACAAATATCCAAGACGTTACAATAAATTGGGCTGATGGAAATGTGTATTTTAATGCCGATTGGAGCAGATATAATGAACCATATTTTTTCACAACTAAGTTCGGTTCGGCTATATCAGGACAAACTAGTTATGAGCAAGTTAAAAAAAATTTAGATGGTTTACAAATCAACAACATACAGATTTCAAAAGAAGTATCTATTTCGAACTATGTTTCTCCAGAAAAGTTGACCGAGTTGAATGACTATGTTTTGGGACAAACTGGAATGACTGGTGCAACTATTCTAAATACTACGACGTTTGAAGGGCAAGTGGGCGGATTAAACGCTTGTGAAATAACTGTGCTAAAAGGTCAAAAAATATATATAATTTCCGCTGGTGCCCATGCTGGTGGTGAAGGAACGCAAAGGGGTAAAATTGACTATATGTTAGCAAGTCATACTAATGAATTTGAAATAAGTGAAGGTACACCATATTCAGCAGAGATTGAGGGTGCGACAGCAAGTGCGTCGGGAGTCAGTGTGAATTATGGCAACTATAAGATATCGTTATCTGCAGAATGTACGTCAGAAGCGAAAGATATTGTAAGATCAATGTAAGATCACTTTGGATGTTGAGAAAAGATTTTAAATTAGTAAAAAGGCAAAATATAATTTGCCTTTTTTATTGCTATTATTCAAACAATTTGTTATAATAATTTCAATGAAGACAAAAGGTTTAACTGATAAAATTTTTAGAAGAAGAATTTTAAGTTTAATTCTTTGCGTTTTGGTGGTTCTTACCGCTATTTTATTTGCTGGTTGCGATGTCAATGACGAAGATTGGGAAGAAGATGATGGGGATCGCCCAACAACTTCCTATGGAGAGTTTATAGATGGCTTTAAAGTTGTTTACGCAAATAAGATAGGAGGGGGCACATCTGAAAATATAACTGACCAAACCAATGACTTAATAACTGATTCTGAATTGCAGTTGTTGTTAAATTATGGTTATGGCTCAACTAATCAAACTTGCTTCCCTGATTCCATAAGAATGTTGGTTATTTCGGATACTTATGGGAATGCCACAAGAGTGCAAAATGGCTCAGACGATTATTCTTGGGAATGGACAATAAATCCGAATATTGAAGGTATTTCTATTGAAGACGTAGCTCCGACAAATGGAACATTATACACTAACTGGATAGATAGCATCTTAGGACGCGGAGACAGTGATGATATAAATCTTCCAGCAGAAGAAAACAGAGTTAAATATAACTTTTCCAATCTTTACGCTGATGCGTTAAACATTATTTTATACGAAATAATGTTAGGCTACGACAAT
>CAYJAO010000008.1:9159-11866 GCA_964368355.1 uncultured Lachnospiraceae bacterium
TGACTATGTATCTAAGACGAGATACATTGGTTTTACAAAGCAGAACGCAGATAAATTGATTAACTACATTCTTGACAATGTCATTGGCTACGATTTGGTCTATAGAGATTACAGGGATTATAGACTATCGTCAAACTATAGGCATGATATAAATTCAACTGACACATATTATACTTACACCGGAACAGATAGTTACGATCACAATAATAATGGCTTTGTAACATACTATGAATACTACCACGATCAAAATGCCAACAATGTATTGAGAAACACAACTTATGTTAATGGAACGTACAACTACTACAACTATCGCAACTATGTAAAAACAATTGCGAATATAATTTATAGTTTGACCTATGACGGCAGCGGGGATGAGTGGGCGTTTAACTACCAATACACACAGGGGTCAAATAAAACGCCTGTTTCGGGTACCGCAACAACATACAATTATGTCAGCACCTACAAAGCAACTCATGCGCAAGAAGAGCCTGGCCAAGGTGAGCATACTGCAAAACCAGCAACATATTTACACTACTTTGAAGGGGAAGCCTTCTTTGAAGATCCAGATGCTAGTTTTGAATTCAGCAATGTGCCAGAAGCAGAATATCAATCAGTTATAGTTATTCCAGCGACAAACAGCACAACAATCGCAGAAGGGGGCTTAAAATTAGAGGCGGGGTTCTCTTTTAACTTTGCATCTTTAAGACAAGATCTTGTTGTCAATATGAAAGTTCGCTATTACGTGTACGATGCAGAAAGTGATACTGGTATTCTTTATGAATTTGATATGGATCCTGTAGAATTTACTAGTGCAGATGCCGACACATCTGTTAATCCAGAAAACGGAGTAACCTATTATGTAAATGGCTTTGATGCTTCATTGGATACAAACGAACTTGATCCAAGTTTAGTTGTAACAGAACGCGATAGTACAGGGTATGATTCAACGTATTATACAATAGGGCACTTTACTGAATCAAAAGGGCCAACAGAAGAAACAAGCTTATTGGAGCTTAATGAAAAATACAAGGTTGTCGCATCACAAAATGGCTACGGCGGCTTAACTATAGTAGATGAAAAGAAGATGGATTGTTCCTTCTTTGAGATAGTATTTGACCCCGTAAAGAGCCCAGACGATGCAAACACGAATTACGACTTTAGAATGGTCGTCGCCGCATTGTTTGGAATTTATTAGAGAATACCAATCATCAAAAATTTCGAGTTTACATAAAACTTTATCTTCTATATAACATGAATGCAGGTGACCACTTGCATTTTTTTTACATATATAGTATAATACTTATGAAGGCGCAGTATTCTAGTCAGCTGGAATTGCTCGGAAGACGTTAAAAGCGTTAAAGGGCACACCTATGAAGTTTCTTGTGTTGGCTTTGGTTGCCCAAACCGGGGCTGATGCTGGAAGTTAAGATTTTTGGGGCGCTGTAATGGCATACAGAGAGCACCCAAATTTCGCGGAGACCCAATTCAGTGGTTTTGTTAGAAAAACTACTTTTTGGGAATGAACCTATATTGCGGTAAAAAAATTGCTGTGTATAGTGTAGCCTGCCTTGAGTGAAATGTTGGGATTTAGTACATAACTTTTGAAATTGCTAGGCCAGTGATTGCAAAAGTGGTCGAAAAACCATGCTAATGAAATTCATTTTGCAAAAAGGGATAAGAGCAAGCATCTACTGTTTGAGAAATTCTCTAGACTGTTCGCTTTATGTGATGTACTTCGGGGATTATAGTGTGGTCTAAGTGGCGATTCGGTGAAGCCTACTCCTTAAAAGGAAACTGCTTAATTGGCAACAATGAGTGGAGTAGCGGGAAATCCAACCGAACCTATGCTGCAAGGTTTACTCGAAAGTATAGACCTTCAAAAAAACAAGTGATTTTTCACTTGTTTTTTATCGTTTTAACAAATTATTTATTGACCTTGTTTTCTTTGCTGACTTTTTCAGGTGCCTTTTTATTGGAGGCCCTGCTAAATATACTTAACACTTTGCCTACGTTTAAGATTATCTTCGTTGAGTTGTCCATTGCATATTTCTTACATATTGCCTTACCAAAGATTGTGAGCCCTGCAATTAGGGCGCTAACGCACGCTGCAATAATGATTTGAACAGAACTTGGCATTGTCTCATTTGCCAGTTTAAACGTAATTGCTGCGCCTGCTGCGCCAGATAGAATTCCACAAATGTCCCCAATCACGTCATTGCAGATGCTTGATACCTTTTCCGCATTCTTTACAAGTGACATAGCAACTTTTGCGCCTCTAACTTTTCTTGAACGCATTGCTGTAAATGGTTCGAGTTGACATGCAGTCGCCGCGACGCCAACCATATCTGCGCTAATTCCTAAGAATAAAAGCAATACAATAATTAATATTGATATTGCAATTCCGACAGAAGACAATACAAATTCGCTGAGCACACTAAAAGCAAGCGATAAGAAAATCGTTATCACTAAAATTTTTATTGGCCAAACCCACCACGCGGGGGATTTCTTTTTTGCAGCCTTATTGGCAACATTTTTTAAATCGCTTTTTTTTATTTTTTCTTCGACTTGATTTTTGCCATCAATTTTGTTTTTTTGTTTTATCTCTTCGTTTTCTTTGTTTTGGTTTTTTATATCTTTTTCCATATTAATATTATAGTATCATATTTTTATTTACAGCACAACTTTTTTGTTGGGGCAGTGAATGTAT
>CAYJAO010000009.1:0-11609 GCA_964368355.1 uncultured Lachnospiraceae bacterium
GTTTTAAATATTTTTATAAAAACTTTAAAAAAACCCTTGACTTTTGCGGGGGGGGGTATAATGTATTTAGAATTTAAAATAAATTCAAAAATAGGGAGGTAAAATGTTAAAAGTTTATGAAAAAACAAAAATTAATAATAAAGGAGAAACAAATGGAAAATAAAAAAGCAATTTTTAGAGATGTTAAGCTCGTTCAGGATCAAGACTATATCAACAACGGAATACAGTATGTTCTGTATGGAGGAGAACTTATATCTACATTTCAAGACAGACAAATTTTTCTTGAAGGAGGGGAAACAAAGTTTTCTTCCAGTATAAGGCTTAAAAACTCCACTATAACTCTCCCAGAAGGGATCATTAGGCTTAATAAAGGATGTTTTACGAATTTACCAACAGCAATTGACAATGTAATTGTTTCCAATCATTGTAGTATTGAACAAGGGGTGAATATTGGAAGACCTTCTACCGATCCACTAACATTAACCTTTACAGATAAGATTCATAATGTAAAGTATAATACTGCTAATGGAGTTTATGAAACTGTCAAATCTGGGCAAGTTCAATTTGAAATGGATGGCTCTGCTATTGGCAACACTGGGATGAACGCAGAAACAGCTGGAATGGATAAAAACCTTAAGTTTTTTGTGGCTCATCAGGTCAATCTTCAAACAATAGGGCAGGAACAATAGAGATAAACTCTCAGTTAATAATGACACAATAATTCAGAATGAATTTTCTGATTGAGTTGATTACTCTCAATAAAAACACCCATATTTTTAGTCGTTTAAAACAAAATACGGTTGCTACTTTCGTAGCAACCGCTTTTTCACTGGTGGAAGTTACAGGACTCGAACCTGTGACCCCCTGCTTGTAAGGCAGAAATTCAAATCGCTACAAACACTACTACGAGGGGGTTATAGAGTTTTTGACATCACTTTTGACATCACTTTTTTTGACAAAATTTTACTCTAATTTAAAAACAGCGGTTTAATATTTGTAAAATATTAGTATGTTTTTTCTAGAATAAAGTCGCGAAAGATTTCAAACATATATAGATCGATTAATTGAGGCATTAGTTGCTTTTTGTTAAAGGTTTTCTTGTAATAAAAAGTCAATTATGTTTATAATTTTTATGCCGTTATAGACGTTTCCTGTTGTGTAGTCATCAAGTGTTATTATAAATTTTTGATAATGGTCTTTAATTACATTAAGCGGTTCTAATTCACGCTTGAGTGTATTTGGGTCGGTTAAATTTGTAGCAACTTGATAGTATAATGTTTCATTCTTGTTCTGGACAACAAAATCAACTTCTTTTGTATCAACTTTGCCAATAGTAATTTTCTCGTAAGTTTCTAATTACTCCAATTGGCTTATATAAATTTCTGCGAGGGAATGCTAAGCCTTCGCAAGCGGGTTATTTTGTGATATATAATGTTTTATTTGTGCATTTTTGTAAAACAAAAATAAAGGTGAGAATTTTTAATTTTCCCACTTATAAAAATGTTTTTTCTTATTAAAACAGTAGCCTAATATGAAAAAAAAGAATACAATATTAGTTAGGACTATAAAATATTCAGACGGGGAAAATATGTTCAAAATATTGAGACAATTAAAAATAAGGGAATGGTTGTTGATAGCTGTTTGTGTTGGATTAATCGTCTTACAAGTATGGCTAGATTTAAAGTTACCTGAATATATGGCAGAAATAACAACATTGGTTCAAACTGGCGGTGCCATGAGAGATGTTTGGATAACTGGTGGATGGATGATGTTGTGTGCTTCTGGAAGTTTTGTGACTGCCGCTGTAGTCAGTTTTATCGCTGCTTATATTTCTGCAGCTATATCATCTAGACTTAGAGAGAAAGTTTACAATAAAGTAGAAGCCTTTTCAATGGAAGAAATAGGCAAATTTTCTACATCCAGCCTAATTACGCGTTCAACAAATGATGTGACGCAAGTTCAAATGCTTGTAGTTATGGGAATTCAGGTTTTAATTAGAGCACCAATACTTGCTATTTGGGCTATATGTAAAATAGCGGGGAAAAGTTGGCAATGGACAGCAAGTACGGCGAGTGCTGTTGTTTTGATGATTGTAATGTTGAGCATTATAGTGATATTTGCAATTCCAAAATTCAAAATCATTCAAAAGTTAACAGATAAATTAAATGGAGTTACGCGAGAAAATTTGACTGGTGTAAGAGTGGTTAGGGCGTACAATGCCGAAAGTTATCAGGAAGAAAAATTTGAAAAAGCCAATGACGATTTAACAAAAACTAATTTGTTTGCACAACGCATGATGGCAATCATAATGCCGGGCATGTCTCTCATTATGAATGGATTGGCGCTTGCCATCTATTGGATAGGTGCATATTTGATAAACGGAGCGGCTTTTGGAGAAAAAATAGGATTATTTTCCGATATGATTGTTTATTCGTCTTATGCAATGCAAATTGTTATGGCCTTTATGATGATAGTTATGTTCTTTATCATGTTGCCTCGCGCTGCGGTTTCGGCAAGGCGTATTAACGAGGTTCTAAATACAATTCCAAGAGTTGTTGATGGTGGTTTAACAACAGTGCCCAAAGGAACGGGCGAAGTTGAGTTTAGAAATGTAAGTTTCAAATATCCCGGCGCGACTGATTATGTTTTAAGGAATGTATCATTTACAGCAAAAGCTGGCGAGATGGTTGCATTTATTGGTTCTACAGGAAGCGGCAAGAGCACTCTAATCAATTTAATCCCACGCTTTTATGACGCAACAGAAGGGGAAGTCTTAATTGACGGCGTTGATATAAAAGAATACAAGCAAAAAGATTTACATAGCAAAATAGGGTATATCCCACAACGCGCGGTTATTTTTTCAGGAGACATACAGTCTAATATCTCATTTGGCGACAACGCCAAAGAAGAACTAAGCCAAGAAGAAATTGAAAATGCAGCAGAGATAGCGCAAGCGAAGGATTTTATAGAAGAGATGCCAGAAAGATATACTTCGCGCATTGCACAAGGCGGTACAAACTTGTCAGGAGGTCAAAAGCAAAGAATTGCAATAGCGAGGGCGATAGCAAGAAAACCAGAAATTTTCATCTTTGATGATTCTTTTTCTGCGCTTGATTACAAAACCGATAAAAAATTACGCAAAGACTTAGCAAAGCAAACAAGCAATGTTACAACATTTATAGTCGCACAGCGTATAGGAACAATCAAGAATGCGAATAAAATTGTTGTGCTAGAGGCTGGGAATGTCGTTGGCATAGGCAAACATGAAGAACTACTTAAAAATTGTTCGATTTACAAAGAAATCGCTTTATCCCAACTTTCAAAGGAGGAATTGAGCAATGAGTAGACACGGTTTTAATAAAATTCTAAACAATGATTTGGGCAAAGTGAAACAAAAATATAAATTTTCCGAGACATGGGGCAAATTGATTTCATATTGTAAATCTCATTTAGCAATAACTATAATTGCATTACTTTGTGCTGTTGGAGGAGCAATCTTTACGATACTGGGCCCAGATAAACTCAGCGAGATGACGGATGTGATAACTTCTGGCATGATGATGGGCATAGATTTGGATTTAGTGACAAGCATCGCACTAACTCTTGTTGCTTATTATTCTACAAGCGTCATATTATCTTACGCGCAAAATTATATCATGGCAACAGTGACTCAGCGTGTATCAAAAAAACTTAGAAGAGATATTTCGCAAAAGATCAACAGGTTGCCTCTAAAATATTTTGATACAAATAGTACGGGTGACGTTATATCTCGCGTGACGAACGATGTTGATACTATTGGGCAAACATTAAATCAAAGTATAGGTAGTTTGGTTTCAGCAATAGCGCTCTTCATTGGCTCTATCGTGATGATGTTTGTGACAAATTGGATTATGGCATTAGTTGCAATTGGTTCATCTTTTATTGGCTTTATATTTGTGTCAATAATCGCCGTTAACTCACAAAAACATTTCGTTTCTCAACAGAAATTCCTTGGGCAAATCAATGGGCACATCGAAGAAGTTTATTCAGGGCATAACGTTGTCAAAGCGTATAATGCAGAAGAAAAACTTAATAAGGAATTTGATGCTATAAATAAGAATTTAGCAAATTCTACATTTAAGGCGCAATTTATGTCCGGATTAATGATGCCAATAATGGGCTTTATAGGAAACTTTGGATACTTGGCGGTTTGTGTTGTTGGAGCGCTGCTTGTAATAGACGGAACCATCTCATTTGGGGTGATAGTGGCATTTATGATCTATGTACGCTTATTTACCCAAGCATTGAATCAAATTGCTCAGGCGGCGGCAACTTTACAGTCTACAGCAGCAGCAAGTTATCGTGTGTTTGAGTTTCTCAACGAAAAAGAATTGATTAATGAAAATGACAAAAAAGAAGTCTTAAAAGACATCAAAGGTAATATTGAATTTAAAAATGTTAGGTTTGGATATGATGAAAACAAGATTATAATACATGATCTTTCATCAAAAATTAAGAGAGGACAAAAAATTGCTATTGTTGGGCCAACTGGTGCTGGGAAAACCACAATAGTGAATTTGTTGATGAGATTTTATGAATTAAATCAACCTAGATTAATTTTAAACAAGACAATAACAGATTATAAAATTTTTGACAATGGAAAATCTGTTGTTATAAAAATTGACAAAGAGAATAATCTTTATATAAACAATGAGAGAACAGAATTTGTTTTAGATGAAAATATTGCAAAATCTTTACCTAAAAATAAAAACATGAAATTTGATCAAGATTTTAATTTAAATGTAAACAAAAAGAATATTGATTATAAAGCTGATATAATAACAGGTGATAAGATAGATAATGAACTGGAAATTGATTTTGGTGTCGCATATTATGGTGATATTTTGGTTGATGAGATGCCCACAAAAGCGCTTACTCGAGAGAATGTTCACGATTTGTTCTGTATGGTTTTACAAGACACATGGCTTTTTGAAGGAACAATTCAAGATAATATTATTTATAATAAAAATGGAATAAGCGAGGAAGATGTAAGAAAAGCGTGTGAAGCAGTAGGCGTTGATCACTTTATCAAAACTCTTCCAGATGGCTATAATACTATTTTGAATGAAGAAGCAAGCCTTTCAGCAGGTCAAAGACAGCTTATAACGATAGCGCGTGCTATGGTTAACAATGCTCCTATGCTCATTCTTGATGAGGCTACAAGTTCAGTTGATACTAGAACAGAAATATTAATTCAAAAAGCAATGGATAAATTAACAACCAATAAAACTTCAATAATCATTGCACATAGATTATCAACTATTAAAAATGCTGATTTAATTTTAGTTATGAAAGATGGGGATATTGTTGAAAAAGGAAATCATAAGCAATTATTAAAGGCAAATGGGTTTTACTCTGAATTGTACAACAGCCAGTTTGAGAAAGTTTCATAAGAGAAGGGCATAGATGATGCCTTTTTTTATAAGATAATAATTGATTTTTTTCATAGTTTATGCTAATATAAAAATATGGAAGAGTTGAAGGAGAATGCTGACGTAAAAAAACAGACCTATTTGAATAGAGAAACAGGTCATCTTTTATCTGCTGAAACTGAAATTGAACATTATAAGACCCTTCAAAACGATGAAATTATCAACAATCTTCTCTTGGGCGAGTTTACTAAAGAGGGGAATTATGTCATAAGCAAAGATTATCTCTTACAATTAATTGCGGTGAGAAAAACCATAAAAGAAAATTATGAAAATAAATATATTTTAATAGGAATTATCCCCGCCAATACACCGGAAATTAAATTTACATTAAAAATTGACGCGATTGAGGGAAATAAAAAATTAGCAATTTTGAGATGCATAGAAACGAGTATTAAGTTAGACGGGGAGACTAAAGAAATTCTAAAAACTGTAGTTGCTAGATATAAAGATGATGATGACATATACTTCATGACAAAGGTTGCAAAGGTATTTAATATCGTAAAAGTTGATGAAGCAAAAGGGGCAGATGCTAGCGATGAAGAACTTATCGGGCTCATATTAAATAGATGGAAAAATTTAAAGCGTTTGGGGGCATTAAGGGGAGAGAAGCTAGATTATCTTTCCAAAATGTATATAGATGAAATTATTGCGCTTTTAAGGGCAAATCCTGGTAAATTGTCCGAATATATTTTAAGAAGATATGAAATAAATCTTAACAACTTGGCGGGAATAGCTGGGAAGCCCGGCTACTATAAAAAAGTAAAACTTATGTTGGATAAGTTGCTAGATGAGTCAATGGAGAAGGTCAAAGATCCAATAATCGAAAAACTCATAGATGCAAGCAGGGCAAAATATGTTGAGGCTTATAAATCAATACACAGAGAGTTGACGGAAGTGAAGCCCATAATTGCTCCAAAAAAAGCAGAAGAAACAAAAATAGCAAGCAAAAAGAAAAGCAGCGAAGCTAAAAAATCGCCCGGTGGGAAGAAAAAAGATGCAGGGGCGAGTGCAGCAAAGCCAGCAGGTTCTAAAAAGCCAGTAAAACGACAATATTATCCTGAACGCCCAAGGAGAATTGGGAACGCAGAACCACAAACAGATGTGACGAAGCAGCCCATAAAACAAGTTAAACCTAAAAGTGAAGCTACTAGGGAGGTTGATGATTCGCTTGATTTTATTTTAGCAAAAGAATTGAGATGTGGTTCGCCTTTGGAAGGGGCTTTGGGAGCGGCTGTTGCAGGAGGGTCCCCAACAATTTCTACAACCTTTAACCCATTTAACATATTGCCGATAGATGCAAATGTTGTTCCTATTGCAATTGAGAGGACGGAAGTGATAGTAGCAAAATCTACAATAGAAAGAACATTGTGAGATTAATTATATAAAAAAACGAGAAGTATCTCGTTTTTTCATTTTTTAAACTACTAATTGTTACCTATTTCTTTTGAATCTTTTATTTTGCCTTGTTTTATCTTTGCCCACTCGACCCACTTTGCGACTATGTTTTCCAAATCTACTCCATCTCTTCTAAAGAAAACACCCATCTCTGCTCTGGCTTGTGCAATAGCACGTTTGCATGTTTCAAAGTTTGAGGTTTTATATTTTGCTTTAAACGAGTCCCAATCTATGTTTGAAAATCCTAATACTGCAGAATTTTTCAAAAAGGTCATATCATTTCCAAGTTGTTCTAAAGAAGCTTCATCATCAATAACCTCTCTAATATATTTACTATTTAGAAAATCCATTGTCGTTTCCGTTTTAGCAGAAAATTTTATAGCGACTTCTTTCGTCATTGGACGGCCTTCATGCAATGATTCGCAAAAACTTAAATCAAAATTTGCCATATTTCACTTCTCCTTATATATCTTCATTTGAATTATATCATAAAAAAATATATTGTCAACACCCTTTTTTAATATATCAATGATATAAAGGGATTATATTTAATATTAGTGAAAATTTAATTTTTTTATTACAAAGTATTGTAATTTTATAAAAAATATAGTATCATATAAGCATAAATTGAGAGGGATTATGTTTTTAGGTAGTTTTTTAAATGATTGGTGGGATGCTATTTCGAAATTCTTTCACGAATTAGATACTACATTGTTTGCTTTGATAATGTCTGTTTTAGCATTGTTGTTCTTATTGTGCGTCTTAAGATTTATTAAACCAATGTTTAGCGTAGATAAAAATAAAATCAAGGTTTTGCCACTTGTATTTATGATAATTTTTGGCGGATTGATTGCTTTGATTTCTTGTGCGGCAGCGTTATAAATAAAAATAATTAAAAATTGTTTGACATAAAATTTTTATATGTTATAATTCCAAAGATTTTAAGGAGAGAAATATGACATTTTTAGGTTTAGCGCCAGGATGGGTAACAAGTTCATTTCCAATTATTAGATATGTATTTATGTTTTTAATGGCAGCAGCAGCTATAACACTCATAGTGGTGACTTTGATGCAAGAAAGCAAAGAAGGAGGCTCAAACGCTATTACGGGAGCCCAAGAAAGCTATTATTCACAAAATAAAGGTAGAACGAAAGAGGGTATCCTTAAAAAAATAACGATAGCAATGGCTTCGATAATTGGCATATTGATTGTTTTGTATTTTGTGACAGTCCTTATTGAAAAAACGCTTTGATAGTGTTTGCATATCAAGATATTTTGTGATAAAATTTGCTTATGAAACTACATGAGCAAATTTTTTTTGAATTAAAGGACAATAGGATAAAATACAAAAATTTTAGCCAACTTTTATCTATTTTGTCTAATAAGTTAGATGAAAAACCGGAAAATATTGCAAAATGTATCAATCGAATGCTGTCAGACGGGACAATAATAGAGAATTCTCATAGGCAACTGGAGCCTATTGAAAATTTTGGGTTAAGAAAGGGTTCTGTTTGCGGAAGTTCAAAAGGATTTGCTTTTATTAAGCCAATTGTTGCAGGCAGGCAAGGGTTTGAGATAAAGAAAGGAATGAGCCAAGATTGTTTTGTGCCAGCAAGTCAACTTTTTGGAGCGTTTGATGGAGATATTGTCTTGTATCGTTTGGAGGGACAAGATAGCGGTGCAGTTGTCAAAATTCTTAAAAGACACAACAGTGAAATTGTTGGTAAACTTGTTGCGGGCAACAATTCGATTTTCAAAGGCAAAAGATTGGATAGTGACAACTACTATGTAATTGCTGATAACGACAGATTTTCAAAGCCTATTTTAATTTCAAGCAAAGAAATTAAAAATGCTAAAGAGGGAGATATTGTTGTCGCCCAATTGACACATCAACCAGAAGGCAATAGATCGGGCTTACCCGTTGGAAGGGTTAAAAGTGTGGTGGAAGGTGCAGACGTTGAAAAATGTATAATTTCTATTCTTAATGAGAACCAAATCCCTTCTGTTTTTCCAGACAAAGTTTTGGAAGATGCAAAGACGTTAAAAACAGATTTTGAAGAAGAAAAAAAGAAAAGAGTTGACCTTACAAATAAATTAATAGTGACTATTGATGGGGCTGATGCCAAAGACCTAGATGATGCAATTTCTATTGAGAAGACATCGAATGGATATGTTTTGGACGTGCATATTGCCGATGTTGGTGAATATGTAAAGTATGATTCGCAAATAGATAGAGAAGCGTTTATACGTGGGACGAGTGTATATTTTCCAGGTAGGGTTTATCCTATGTTGCCAACAGAATTGTCAAATAACCTTTGTTCTTTAAATCAAAATGAAGAAAAATTGACATTGACTGTTGAAATGACATTGGACAACTATGGGATGATAAAATCTCACAGAATTTACGAAAGTATCATAAAGAGTAGTGCGAGATTAACACATGAACAGGTTTTTGACATAATTTCAAAAAACACTAGCGTAATTGATAAAAATAACTCTATTCTTTCAGCGCATGCGCTCAAAGAATTGCTAAGTAAAAACAAATTTACTGAGATAAGCGATAAAAAAATAGTCGACACCATCCTATTAATGAATGAATTGAGCATAAAAGTTGGAAAATTTCGCGAAAAAGCGGGTGCGCTTGATTTAGATTTACCTGAGACTTATTTTGATATGGACGGAGATAAAATTCTTGACATTAGGAGAAGAGAAAGGAACGAGGCGCATAAACTTATAGAAAATTTCATGGTTTTAGCAAATCAAACTGTTGCAAAAACATTTTACAATCTTGACATACCTTTTGTTTATCGCATTCACGGAGAGCCAGCAAAAACAAGGGTTAACGAAGTGATCGATATAATAAATGGTTTTGGAGTAGATATAAAAGCGACAAAGAAGGCCACTCCAATTTATATTCAAAGCATCTTAAATGAAATAAAAGAGACAGAGTATTCAGAAGTCGCAAGCAAATTAATTTTGCGTGCACTTGAAAAAGCTATCTATTCAGAAGAGTGCTTGGGACATTTTGGCTTGGCATTAGATTACTATTGCCATTTTACTTCGCCAATTCGTAGATATCCCGACCTTACAATACATAGGATTATCAAAAAGGCGTGCCGAGCATGCCCAGATCACATATTAGCAAGTGAGCACATGAACATTAATAGCATTAAAAATGTGTTTAAGAATGATTATGATTTGGAAGAATTTGTAATAGATTCCGCTTGGCAATCAAGCGAAAGAGAAAGAAAGTCTGATGAAGCAGAGCGTGATGCTGATGATTTATTCAAAACAAAATTTATGGAAGATAAGATTGGGAATGAATATGTCGGCAAAATAAGTGGGGTTACAAATTTTGGATTATTTGTTGAATTAGACAACACGGTTGAGGGGCTTATTAAAATTGAAACACTGCCTGCTGATGATTACAAATATGATGAGAAAAAGTTTGTTTTGAAAGGAAGAAAAAGAAAGTTTACAATTGGACAGTCGGTAAAGGTTAAAATTATTAGCACTGATTTGGGAACAAGAAGAATTGGTTTCTTGCTGCTTGAAAATTAAGCAAAGAAATTGAATATAATAAAAATGGAGGATAAATGAAGATCATTGCAAACAATAAAAAAGCATATTTTGATTATTTCATTTCAGACCCAATAGAGGCTGGCATTTCTTTAGAAGGAAGTGAAGTTAAATCTGTTAGGGCTGGTGGAATTAGTCTGAATGAAAGTTTTGTTAAGATATTGAATAATGAAGTGTATTTGGTCAATTCTTATATAAAGCCATTTGAAAAAGCTTCAAGTTATGCTCCTGATGTTAGAAAAACGAGGAAATTGCTTTTAAATAGAAAAGAAATTGATAGACTTAAAGAAAAAGTTTCCGAAAAAGGATTGACAATTGTCCCACTTCGAGTATATTTAAAGGGTAACCTTGTTAAAGTTGAAATCGGAGTAGGAAAGGGTAAAAAACTTTACGACAAACGAGAAACTTTAAAAGAAGAGTCTGCTAAACGCGAAATAGAAAATGCAAGTAAAAATTTTAGAGTTGGCAGATAAACCAATTCGCCAAGGGGGCGTAAATGGTTTCGACGGGGAAGATCTTCAAGGATATAAAGCGTGTGGTAGCCGGTTACCTAAAAACGGAACAAAAATAAACGCAAACAATAATAGTTTTGCTGTTGCTGCTTAATGCGCAACTGTCCTAGTTGGATTCCCACAATCTAACATCAGGGCAACAAAGACGTGGGGAACGTTTTAAGGCTTTACTCCTAAACCTTAAAAGGCACTTAAGGAGTTTGCATTCACTATTTTTTGTTCATATAGATATGAGTGCGAGAAAATAATATGAACTACACACGTAGAAAAATCTGAACAAGCTTTTTCGGACGTGGGTTCAACTCCCACCGTCTCCACCAATTACAATTAAATAAATGCTTTTCTTTTGAAAGGCGTTTTTTATTGTGCGGATGCATTTTTTTAACCAAAGTTAGATTACTATCGCAATGACATTACGAATAAAATTCGCAACGAAAGGTAAGATATGCTAAAAAATACACAGCATTACGCTTTTTATAGTGCTGCTTTTATCACATTATAAAAGATATGTTATTGACCTTTAATTTATTGTGAATTAAGTAAACAATTTCATAAAAATGAGCGAAAATGTTTAAAAAATTAAAAAAACATTAACTTTTTTCATGTTTTTATGACCCTTTTAAAAAAAAGGTATTGACAGAAGGTAGTTGAG